>CAZKJY010000187.1:0-4584 GCA_964553165.1 uncultured Enterobacteriaceae bacterium | reverse complement strand
GATGGCAACATTCCATGGCAAGGTAAACCCCACCTGGAGCAAGGCCAAATAGGAACCCATCAGTGTTGCTCGCACTGGGTTCGGGTAGGCTGCAAGAGGGCTATGGTGACATGGCTCCCAGATGAATGGTTGTCCAAGACAGAACCCGGCTTATCGGCCAACTCACAGATTTAGCGACATGACAGGGAAGTCGGTCTGTTCGCCGCTTTTCACATCCATATTTTCCCGCAAGCCTGACCAGAATCCTGGCGACTCTTAATAAATTACTTTAAGTTTAATACTTAGCCCTCTGTTAATTAATGGGTTTCAATTTTAGCGGATTCGCTAAAATTGAAACTTTCCTGCCATTTCGCCGCTTTTAGCTTCATTTTCTACACAAAATTGTACAAACAAGTGCTTGATTTACTTGTGAGAACTCCCTTATAGTGCCGAAAAGTGGTAATAGAGTGGTAACAAAGTGGGTTAATTGTGGGAGCTTACAGGGTGTAGAGCTCTACTAGAGGTGAGACAGTGCTATTTCGCGGATTACATTCGATTAATCTGGATGCGAAGGGTCGTATGGCGATGCCTGCCCGGTTCCGCGGGATCATTGAAGAATACTGTCAGGGGCAACTGGTCGTTACTATTGATCAGGATGGTGAATCCCTGGTGATTTATCCGCTCAATGAATTCGAAGCCATAGAACGCAAAGTCGCATCACTTTCCAGCTTTCATCCAGAATCCCGCCGCCTGAAAAACATATTTATCGGTCATGCTACTGAAGTGAATCTCGATGGCAGTGGTCGTATTTTGATCCCGCAAAATCTAAGGCAGTTTGTGGGTCTGGACAAAAAGGTTGCGCTGGTTGGTCAGGGTAACAAGCTGGCTGTCTGGAATGATGAGGTCTGGAATGAAACCAGAGATGGCTGGCTGAAACACAAGGTGGATGTTGAAGAACTGCCTGATGAATTAAAGAACCTCTCCCTGTAGGGGCTGGTCGTGGAAGCCTTGCATCAGAGTGTACTGTTAGAGCAGGCGGTTGATGCATTGATAACGGATAAAGACGGTTTTTATATCGATTGCACGTTTGGACGCGGTGGGCATAGCCGGAAAATTTTAGAACGACTTTCAGATCAGGGGCGGTTGCTGGTAATTGACAAGGATCCGGAAGCCATCGCGATAGCGAATGAGATGTCGGCTCAGGATAAGCGTGTTTCCGTACATCATGGCAGTTTTGCGGAAGTACGGAATCCGCTGCACCTTGCAGGTATGGAGGGAAGGGTAGCAGGTGTTTTGATGGATCTTGGCGTGTCTTCGCCGCAGCTGGATGATCCTCATAGAGGGTTTAGCTTTATGAAAGATGGACCTTTGGATATGCGAATGAATACTGCAGCAGGTAATTCGGCTGAGGTCTGGCTGTCCCAGGCAGATGAGCAAAGCATTGCCAATGTCCTCTTTCAATATGGCGAGGAGCGGTATTCACGCCGGATTGCCAGGGCAATTGTCAATCGGCGTCAGCAGAAGCCAATTACTTCGACACTGGATCTGGCAGAGATCATCAAACAGGCGCATCCAAAGTGGGAAAAACACAAGCATCCGGCGACCCGTTCATTTCAGGCGATCAGAATTTTTATTAACGATGAACTGCAGGACCTTGAGAAGAGTTTGCCGCAGATGCTGGAAATGCTGAAGCCAGGCGGTCGGCTGGTGGTAATCAGTTTTCACTCACTGGAAGACAGAATTGTGAAACGCTTCATCCAGGAAGAAGAGAAAGGAGACAGTTATCCGGCTGATTTGCCGATTACCCAGGATGCCCTGAATCCCCGCTTGCGGCACATTGGCAAGGCGATAAAGGCCGGAGAGGAAGAGCTGTCAGGGAACATCAGGTCGCGAAGCGCCGTGATGCGTGTGGCAGAAAAAATTGCATGATGCCTGTTGATGCTTTGAAAAAACAGGCCGGTAGGACAATTGCACCCTTAAGCAGCTGGTGCGGTTTTGGTATCACGCTTGCTGCAGTCTGCATAACTGCGTTGGGTGTGGTGTATTCAACTCATAAAAGCAGGCAGCTGCTGAATGAGTTGCAAGCGCTTGAGAATGAACGCAATGCCCTGCAGGTCGAATGGGGGCAATTGTTGCTGGAACAAAGCAGTTTAATTTCTCAGGGCAGAGTGGAGGATATCGCCAAAGCAGAACTGAGAATGGTTATTCCAGGCAAGGAAAATATAGTGGTAGTAAAAAGATGAGTGTTTCCGCCATAGAAAAAGTTCAACTCTGGAGACTGTATTTTGTCTTCTTTGTGATTTTTTCACTCATCGGTATCACAGCCTGGAAAGTTTTTGACCTGCAGGTTATCAACAACGAAGTTCTGCAAAGGCAGGGTGATGCCCGTACCGTCCGCAACGATGTCATTTCAGCGCATCGTGGCAATATTCTGGATCGCAATGGGCAGCCGCTTGCGATCAGTACGCGGGTGCAGTCACTGGTGCTGAATCCCCGTGAAGTTTTACTGCATCCTGAAGAATGGGACCAGTTTGCACTGGCAGTCACAGCCATTGGTCTCAACCCGGAGGTTCTGCGAAGCCGCATTGAAGCCAATTCGACGCGTGAATTCATGTTCCTCAAGCGCAGGATTCCGCCGGCAGAAGCCCAGCTGGTCCTCAGGCATGACTTTTCCGGCGTCTGGGCAGAAGAGGAATACAAGCGCTTTTATCCGCTGGGTGAAGTGGCAGTCCACGTCGTGGGCATGGCAAACGCTGATGAGGTTGGCCAGGAGGGCATGGAGCTGGCCTATGATGAGTGGCTGCAGGGTTCGCCTGGTTCCAAGCAGGTACTGAAAGACCGCAACGGCGGCATCATTCGCGAAGTCAAAATCAATGAGGTAGCCCAGCCCGGCAATGACCTGTTCCTGAGCATTGATTCACAGATCCAGTTTCTGGCTTACAAGGCGCTGAAGGAAGAAGTGACACGACGCTATGCCAGTGCCGGTACCGCAGTGGTATTGAATGTTGAAACCGGTGAAGTGCTGGCCATGGTCAGTCAGCCTTCCTTTAATCCCAATAATCGCAACAGCCTCAGTGAGCAGCTGGCCGGTCTGAAAAACCGGGCCATTGCTGAATCTCTGGAACCCGGTTCAACGGCGAAGGCATTCACGATTACTGCAGCCCTGGAAAGCGGCCTGTTTGATACCGAATCGGTTATTGATACCAACCCGGGCTATATCCGAGTAGACAGTGCGACCATCCGTGACCCAGTAAATTATGGTCCATCCACGCTTGAGCGCATTTTATCAAAATCATCCCAGGTTGGCGCAACCAAACTTGCCCTTGCCATGGGGCAGGAGCCCATGCTGGATATGCTGCAACGGGTCGGTTTTGGACAGGCACCGGGCACAGGATTTCCCGGCGAGTCAGCCGGCATGCTTCCCAACCGCACACGCTGGAGCAAATCAGAAATAGCCACGCTCGCTTATGGGTACGGGTTCCAGGCTTCTCCGCTGCAGATCGCTCAGGCCTATATGGTGTTTGCCAATGGGGGCATCTTCAAACCCATCTCCCTGTTACGGATAGATAACAGGGATGAAGTACAGGGAACGCGAGTGATCAGTGAAGCACTGGCAGCCACGGTGACCTCCATGATGGAGTCTGTGGTTGCGCCTGGCGGTGGCGGAACGGGAACCCGGGCCTATATTCCGACCCATCGGGTTGCCGGCAAAACCGGTACGGCCTGGTACTACGATGTGCAAAGTGGCGGCTATGATGATGAGAATTATATTTCCCTTTTTGCCGGATTTGCGCCGGTCACCAATCCAAAGATTGTCACGGTAGTGACGATTCATGAACCCCAGGGTGAAGAGTACGGTGGCGGGCAGGTTGCTGCCCCCGTCTTTGCTGAAATTACAGCCGGCGCCCTGCGCATGCTCAACGTGCCGCCTGATCTGCTGATGGAGGAAGACGCTCAGTTAAGTTCGGCTACCCGGACAACTGGTCTTAGTCAGTTGAGTCTGGCTGCGGAGTCGGCACGATGAATACGGCACAGAGTATGTCGTCGCAAATGACCCTGGCCCTGTTGCTGGCAGGCGAGATGAAGATTCCGAAGAAACTTGATGTCCCGCTGACCGGGATTGAACTGGACTCCCGAAAGATTGATGCCGGCGATCTGTTCATCGCCTGCAAAGGGGCGAATTTCGATGGTCGGGATTTTATCAGTGAGGTTATTGCCAAAGGTGCTGCCGCAGTGCTGGTGGAAAAAGGGGAGTTGTGGCAGGAAATCACGACAGAAAACAATGTCCCCATTGTTCCAGTGGATAAACTGGCCTGCAGACTCAGCAGAATTGCCGCAACCTTTTTTGCCAGGCCAGCAGATCACCTTCATGTTATCGGGATTACCGGAACCAACGGTAAAACCAGCATTTGCCAGTTCATCGCCCAGTGCTTTTCGAAACTGGATCATGTCTGTGGTGTCAGTGGTACCCTGGGCTATGGCATTTATGGGCAGGCATATCAACAAATGTCTTCGGGTGTGCCCGGGACAACGCCTGATTCGATCAGTGTACAGAGAATTTTCAGTGAAATGCTGAAGGCGCAGGCAGACACCATACGGAAGAGC
>CAZKJY010000186.1:0-4625 GCA_964553165.1 uncultured Enterobacteriaceae bacterium | reverse complement strand
TGTCTATGATGGCGGTACAACCATTTCGAATGATCAGGGCGCGCTGGATACCGGCGACGATGCCAATTTCAACTTCAGCCAGACCTTCCCAGGCCAGGCACCACAGGGACTCTTGCAACAGCCCCAGCAACTGGGCCAGATCAACCTGAATCCGGGGCTGAATGGCGATAATGGCGGTGATGATGGTGATGAAAATGATGATGGCGCTGATAATGATGCTCCGGATGATGGCGATAATGATGCCGGCGGTGATAACGGCAACAATAATGATGATAATGACGATACTCAGGGAATTACCGATCCTGATGATGAGGAAGAAGGCACCCGCGCACTGGGTAATCAGCAGGGCAATGCCAACAATACTCCAGCCAACAACAATGCCAATATCGATCCGGGCGTTGAAAACCAGGATCGTACGGAAGGTACCATCAACCCTGCGAATGATGTCCGTGACGAAGATGATTTTGAAAGAACCGGCACGGGGAATATAAACCGGGGGAATCAACCAGAGCCTGAGCCAGAACCCGAGCCTGAGCCGGAGCCAGAACCCGGGTCCACTCTGGTGATTCAGCCTACTGCCGAATTTTCCCAGCTGGCAAGCATACTTGCCTTCAATACCAACTTTGAACCCAGCCAGCTGAGTGATCTTGGCGGCTCATACAGCCAGGTTATTGGTTTTAGTGGTGCAGGAGATGTTGGTGACGCTATCAATGCAACCGCAGTAGGTGAAAACAGCACACCAATCACTGCCCTGACGATGACCTTCGATCTGAACTTCTCTGCCAGCATCGGTAATGTCAGTAATGGTCAGTTAAGTGTCACGCTCGGTGATGCCCAGGTCCCAATCAGCTACCAAGTTAATTTCTCGGGAACCATTGCCGACAGTATCGCCAACTTCCTGATTGCTTCTTCTTCCACCCGTACACAGGGTAATAGCACCACCAACCTGGATTTGTCACAAAGCACCCTCGACGGTGTCATTGTCGATAACGGAACCGACCCGGCCCTGTTCAATGAATTTTATCTTCAGGATACTGGTGGTCTGGCAGTAGAAGGACAGACCCTGGTAGGTCTTGCACAGACCCCAGATCCGGAACCGGAACCGGAGCCAGAACCCACTCCAACCCCGGTTGCCTTCGGTGATGTTAATGAGCGGATTGGCTTTACGCTGGGCAGGTATGTCTCTCGAGAAAATATTTTTGCAGGTAATACCTCGGCAATTACAGAAGGCACTACCACCTGGCTGGTCGGTAATGACCTGGATGATGATCCCCCTCTTGGTGTTGAGGATGACCCGGATTACATCTTCAGCAATCCCTTTGCCGGTTTCCACCGAGTAACGGGAGATACAACCCTGACCAGCGCCAATGGCGATATCACCTTTGATATTGATGCCGGCATCTGGGGCTATAACCCAGGCAGCTATCCGATTACCTATTACTTTGATTACAGTGATGATACTTCTGCTACAAGCATCAACAGGGAAATGCTCTATGTTTCGGTAGTTCCCCTGCCCATTGCCGATCTTTCCGGCAACTTTAATTTCATCAGCCGTGATGGCGCTCTGGAAGGCGGCTCCAGCACACTTGCCGACATTCAAAACGCCGTCGCTTCTAACATGGGCATCTCGAACTTTACTACCCGTTTCAATGTGGATTTTGGAACTGCCCTGTTAACCGACGGCTATATGTCATTCTGCCTTGCCTTTTCTGGAGGCTGCACCGACTCTTCACAGAAATGGAAGCTGGATTACAGCGGCCAGGTCATTGATGGTTACGTCGTGGCAGTGCCAACCGATGGCACAACTTTCGTCAATAACCAGAATGTTGCCATCACCGGCGACATCCATGGTGTATTTACGGGCGAAAGCATTGCCGCCTTTGTTGGTGGGTTTAATTTACTTTCCGAAGCATCCAGTACAGCCCCTGCAACGGCAGTCGATGGCATTTTCCTCGCCGAGCGTGAAGGACGTTTCAGCTTTGATGAAGCGGACACATTGACTCTTGACAGCTTCCTGATCCAGGAAGGCTACGCCCGCATTTTCCTGGGTAACTCACGTGCCACTTCCAGCAACAGTGGCTATGACACCCCCATCTTGTTTATGGACAAACGCTCCACCCCCCACATCGTGCTACGTGATGATGAATTTGCTGTCAGTATCACCCAGGTTAACCAGGGGCTCTCAAGCGAAATCAGTGAGTCATTCGGTCTGAACTGGGAACGCTGGAATGGCCCCGTGCTGGCGTATGGTGACAACCTGAATGCAAGCAGCCTGCTGGAAGATGCTGCCAACGATGCCATCCATGATGTCGCGTTCTTCAGCACTTTCAACATTTCCGAGATGACTGACATCACTGGTCATTACGCCAATGTGCTGGCCTTCATGGGGGAAAATCAGGATCAGGGGCGCATCACAGACATCATCATGGCCTTTGACATCAATTTTTCAAATGCCATGCACAATATTGAAAATGGCAGCATGACCATCAATGTCGGCAACACGGAATACTGGACCACTTTCTTCAGTGGCGGTTTATCCAATAATGTCATTGAATTTGATCTGTTGGCTGCCAATCCGCAGAACAGTGAAGATCTGGCAGGGCTCTATTTATACAACGCCAGTCTTGAAGTGCCTGACTTTGAGTTTGCAGGCGCACTTGATACCACCGACAGCAACATGCAGGGAGCCATTGTAGATGATGGCACGACCCCTGCCCTGCTCAGCAGTTTTTATTTCCGGGGGCCAAGCAGTGCCAACCCGAGAAACTCGGTATCTGGCTTGGCGCTGACAGCTTTGGGTGAAACACCCAGTGAACCGGTTGTTGCCCCTGAAGAAAGCATAGAACTGAGATTTGATAACGCTGACATCCAGACTGGCGGCATTGTTTTGTCTGACCTGGTCAATATTGGACTGGCCATCAATTTCGATTCTGCTTACAGCGGCGTCGATGATTTCATTTTCCCGGTGTTTGGCTCAGATACAACGTCAAGACGAGACCGACCTATCTTCGGACAGTTTGATTCCTCCGCGGCTCCTTATGATCTGTCGCTCGAAAACGTGATCGTAAATGCCAACAAAAGCTTCAACAACGATACCTTCGTCAAAAATGTTGGTGGTCATGATCTTGTCTGGGGTATCTGGGATAGCCCGGGCAACAGCCAGAATGGCATCTATGCCTATTATGATCCGGCAAATCCTCTCAATGCCGATGGATATCGTGATATTTTCGCCATCATGCCCTGGTTGTTGTTAAATGATCCTGTCATCAGCACCTACACTGGAACTGGCAGTTTCGGTGGTAATGCCACCCAGTTACTGGGCGGCAACCACACAGAAACCCTCACCTCTCTTTATACGGCCTTTGACGTGAATTTTACCGCTGGCACTTTTGATAATGGTTATCTCAAAGTGACTACGGATGCCGGAAATTATTGGGTGGCCAGTGACTTTAGCGGAACCATTCGAGGGGTATTCCTTCAGTCTACTTACTTAACCGGATATAACAGTTTGGATCAAAGCATTGAGGGCGAAATCGCGGGCGTTTTTATTGATGCTGATGATAATAATGGCAATCCCTATGAGGCCTTTGCTGGTGGTTTCAACTTTGAGGATAAATATCCTGAAAGCATAGAAAATCCAGACTTTCTCGCCGGCCTCTTCCTGATTGGTGACAATGATGATTTCTTTGATGCCCGTATCAATGCTGATGAACGTGATGAACTCAAGCATCATCGTGCCCTGATTGTGGAGAGGGATGGTATCTCGTTTGGTTCAGCTACTCATCCTATGGATATGTACTACTACACCAGTGATTCAGAATCACCCAAAATTGGCGTGAATGACCGCGGCACTCAGAATATTAATTCCATCGATTTGAGCACCCCCTTTGATGAAGTGCTGGCCTTTAACGGAACGCCAGGGACTGAAACTGTCTCTACTGACATCGGAGAATATCAAGTCGACTGGGGTTACTGGGACTCTGGCTCGATGAAAATCATGGGGAATAAGGATTCAAGTCTTGCCACTGTGACTGCACCAGAATCGCTAACAATCTGGACTAACGTCATTCCTGCAACTGATATTGCCTCACGCACGGGTGAATACATTTTCAACAGTACAGGTGACTACAAGATCATGGCTTCCCAGACAAACGCTATTGATGTCTTCTCAATGAGTTTTGGCGTTGATTTCGATAGCGCACAAATCATGGACGGAGGTCAGATTCAGGTCATTCTGGATAATCTAGATGGTGATACGTGGCACACAGCAATTTCGGGAGGTACTATCAATGGTGCCTTTGTGGACTTCGAATTGAGCAACGCAACACTCAACTCTGCAGCGATCGATGGCAATGCAAGTGCTGGTGGTATATTCACCGGCTCCAATGGCTTTGTAGGCGGCTTCTCGATGACGGATGGTAATGATTACGTGCAGGGTGTCGGTCTATTAACGGGCTTACCGGTTATTCCTGATATCACTGAATAAATGAAAATAAAAGGGTTCCAGCAGGAACCCTTTTTTTTATCTAAAAATTCAATCAAAAATTAAAAAAATTAATGACACTAAAACTGGTCGGAGTGGCCGGATTTGAACCGACGACCACCACACCCCCAGTGTGGTGCGC
>CAZKJY010000185.1:0-4630 GCA_964553165.1 uncultured Enterobacteriaceae bacterium | reverse complement strand
CTGACCTCAACGCTGCCAGCGTTGCGCTCTCCCAGCTGAGCTATGGCCCCGCTTTACCCTACAGACTTCTACTTCTTGCGAGTATATTTGCCGACCAAGATCAGCAAAGACGCGCATTCTAAGCAGCCCCCCCGGAGCTGTCAAGAAATAAAGGGTTTATTAAGACTGACTCAACTTCTGTACCAAATCAGCATATTCCTTCTCAAGATTTTTCTGCTGCTTGTTGGAAATTCCACCCAGAATCCCTATTGCATGGCGCAGCCTGGCACGCGTCATGTCCAGACCGAGTATCGCCACAGAATCAATGACCGAGGTTGAAACCGATGTGCCGGCGATGGCGATGAAGAGAGGAAATAAAAAGTCACGGATCTTCACATCCATCCCCTGGGCTAGCTGCATGAGGGCATGTTCAATCCGGTCGCGGTGCCAGGCCTTTAGCGCCTCCATATTCCAGGCAATAAATTGCAGGATTTTTTTGCAGTCATCCGCGGCAAGACTTTTGTGTTCGAAACTTTGTTCAGTGATAGCCGGCATGCCAGAAAAAAAGAAAGCAGCCAGCGGTGCAACGTCAGTGAAACGTTCCACACGCTGCTTTATCAGGGGGACGATTGCCTGCAGCATTTCCGGCTTTAGCGCCCAGGTGGAAAATCGCTGCATAAATTCCTCTTCTGAAAGCTTCTCCCTGATATAACGTCCGTTCAGCCAGTTGAGTTTTTCCGTGTCAAAGACCGGTCCGCCCAGCGATACCCGCCGGATATCAAAATGTTCGATCATCTCCTGCAGGGAAAACATTTCCCGCTCATCAGGCATCGACCAGCCCATCATGCCGAGATAATTGGTAACGGCCTCTGCCAGATAGCCCATGCGCTGATAGTAACCAATGCTGGTCGGATTTTTGCGTTTGCTGAGTTTACTCTTGTCGGTATTGCGCAACAGTGGCATATGGCAAAGTGTCGGTGCCTGCCAGCCAAAGTATTGGTACAACAGCAGATGTTTCGGCGCGGAATTGATCCACTCTTCCCCCCGGATTACGTGAGTAATCTTCATCAGGTGATCATCAACCACATTGGCAAGATGATAGGTCGGAAGGCCATCCGATTTCATGAGTACCTGCATGTCAATCTGGCGCCAGTCGATGGCGACGTCATCTCGCAGCATGTCCCTGACAATGCATTCGCCGGACTCGGGAATCTTCATGCGGATAACATGGGGGATATTTTTATCCAGTTTCTCCTTGATTTGAGCCTGGCTCAATTGCAGACAATAACCATCATATCCGAGGGTCTGCTTATCAGCCATTTGCTGTTTGCGCAGGCTCTCGAGTCGTTCTGCCGAGCAGAAACAATGGAAGGCATCACCCTGATCGAGCAATTGCTGTACATGCTGTCGATAAATCTCTGAGCGTTCGCTCTGGCGATAGGGTCCGAATTCGCCACCCTTGTCGGGACCTTCGTCCCAGTTAAGGCCAAGCCATTTTAATGCGGCGAGGATATCCGCTTCGGATTCCTTGGTGCTGCGTACCTGATCGGTATCTTCAATCCGCAGGATGAATTTGCCCCCATGCTGACGGGCAAAACATAAATTGAACAGGGCAATATACGCTGTCCCGACATGTGGATCCCCTGTCGGTGATGGGGCAATTCTGGTTCTGACTTCAGTCATGCTGTCTCACTACAATTTCCGATAAGGTCGCGCATTATACTGGATGCTGACAGTCCTGTTCAGCCAAACTGATGCTGTCGTCAATCATTCATCGCTGCCGGCAAATTTACGCAGACTGTCACCACTTAAACGATAGATGGTCCACTCATCCTGCGCTGTGGCACCTAGCGATTCATAGAAACGGATGGCAGGACTATTCCAGTTAAGCACCGCCCATTCGAAGCGTCCGCAATTCTCTTTTACGGCAATGTTGGCAATATGTTTCAGCAGCGCCCTGGCAATCCCCCGCTTGCGAAAAGCCGGTTGCACATACAAATCTTCAAGATAGATTCCAGGCTTACCGAGCCAGGTGGAATAGTTATAGAAATAAACCGCATAGGCGACAACTTGAGCTTCAACCTCGACCAGCAGCGCCCTGGCTTTGGCCTCCTCAGCAAACAGGGTTTCACGTATTTCATCCAGCCCGGTCCGCACTTCATGCTCAGCTTTTTCATAGATGGCAAGTTCCCGGATCAGCTCGAGAATGGTTGCAGCATCTTCAGATCTGGCCTGGCGAATCTTCATTCAGGTGACTACTACACAGATAACAAGGTTGGAAACACCGGGAACAGGCCTATGACATTTCGCCTGTTCCCAGCCTGCAGAAACTATCAGGCGGTAAAACCTTCCTTACGCAGCGGCAAGGTTCTGACCCGGTGTCCGGTTGCACTGTAGATGGCATTGGTCAGGGCCGGCACAGTTGGCGGATAGGCCGGCTCACCTGCCCCGGTTGGCGGATAGTCTGACTGAATCCAGTGCACATCAATTTCCGGGGCAATTGTGATTCTTCCAAGCGGATATTGATGGAAATTGTGCTGATCGACACGCCCCTCCGTGAAGGTCACTTCCAGTCCCAGCGCTGATGAAATGCCGTCAATTACCGAGCCCTGCACCTGATTATTGACCCCGCTCATGTTAACGATGGGACCGATATCACCGGCAACAGTGACTTTATGTACCTTGATCTTACGATTGGCATCAACACTGACATCAGCAACGTGAGCGAAATAACCCGCATGGCTGAAATGGAAAGCCAGCCCCAGCGCACGCCCCTGAGGCATATCTCTGCCCCAACCGGCTTCTTCTGCTGCCTTGCGGATAACGCCCACTGCCCTGGCAGTGTTCATTGATCCGTCATTGCCTTCCTCAAACCAGCGAGGTTCTCCAAAGACTTCCAGCAGGAATTCAAGATGATCCCGGCCGGCTGCGACTGCACATTCATGCATGAAGGACTGATGGGTGAAGGCCAGTGCATTGGACCGCGGAGCACGCCAGAATCCCGTGGGCATGCCTGATTTAAGCGAACTCTGGGTAACCCGGACATTGTCCAGTAATTGTGCCGGGAACTCATCGGCAGGAATATTAGCGCCGGTCAGCGGGTCGCCACCGGCTTCTCGCGCGAAAGTAATGAAATGATGCTGCCAGGCTGAAAGTCGGCCGTTGCTGTCGAGCGCCGCCTTGAAGGCATTGAAGCCCCCGGCACGGTAGTAATCAAAAAACATGTCCGCTTCTCGGGTCCAGACAGCTTCCACCGGCACCTCAAATCGGGCTGCGATGGCTGCCGCCTCAACCACGCTGTCATTCGCGAGTCGGCGTCCAAAACCGCCGCCACCACGCAACTGATGCAGTCGTACCTGATCCTCAGGCAAATCCAGGAAAGCAGCCACTTCACTGACTGCTGACTGCGGTGTCTGCGTTGGCGCCCAGATTTCGATGGCATCCCCTTTGAACCAGCAGGTACAGTTTTGCGGCTCCAGATCAGAATGCGACAGGAAGGGATAGGTGTAAAAACTTTCCACGGTTGCCGAGGCATTCTGAAAAGCAGCATCCACATCGCCCTGCTGGCTGATCACCCGCTCACCTTCTCTTTGTGCCATGTAGGCCGCATCACTGACGTGTTGTGACCAGCTATCCTGCACGGCATTGCTGCCATCCCAGTCAACTTCCAGGGATTGTGCTGCCTTGAAGGCACTCCAGGTTGACGTGGCTACAATGACCACGCCGGAGTGAATCGACGGTGGCCGGAAATAGTCACTGGGTCTGCCGCGCTGTTCCATGATGTAGGCATCGACCACACCAGGAAGGCTACGAATATGATCCAGATTGGCAGAACGGGCAATGGCATCAATCTGATGCCCCCGGACAAAAGTGGCATAGAGCATGTTGGGCTGAACCTGATCCATCCCGAAAAGTGGTTTCCCTGTCACAATGGCAGCATTGTCGACACCGCCAATGGCCTGACCAATCAGCCGCCATTCAGAACGGGGCTTCAGCCGCAGGGTGTCAATTGATGGCACTGGCAGGGTGGCAGCCAGTTCACTCAACTCGGCGTAGGGTATCCGCTGGCCGCTGGCATCATGAATCACTGCTGTCGCTTCGGTGCGTAATGCCCCTTCATCGACTCCCAGCTGGATGGCTGCAGCACTGACCAGCATGGCTCTTGCCGTGGCCCCTGCCTGCCTGAGCGGCATCCAGGTGCTGGGTATGGAACGGGAGCCCCCTGCCGCCTGACGGCCATAGCGCTCAGCATCAATTTCAGACTGCACAACTTCAACATCAGACCAGGCGACATCAAGTTCTTCAGCGACAATCATCGGCATGGCAGTTTTAACACCCTGGCCGACTTCCGGGTTTGATGCCATGATGGTCACCTTGCCATCCGGACGTATCTGTACATAGGCATTTGAAAGCTGCTCTGCGCCACGCTGAGCCTTTGCCTTGCTGACATGGCCCAGCTGAAAACCCAGCACCAGCCCACCGCCGGCAATCCCGCTGAGTTTGAAGAAAGATCGGCGGTTCAGACTAAATTCGTCAGCAGACTTTTTCTGCTCAATTCTGGCGGCTTCAGGGTCATGCTGCAGGTATGCCCGTGATTTTGAATTCATGACATTTTTAGCCATAGCAGGAGCAGAATGTCCTTTATGCCAAA
>CAZKJY010000184.1:0-4638 GCA_964553165.1 uncultured Enterobacteriaceae bacterium | reverse complement strand
CGGTAAAGCTCTCCCGCACTTTTGAGATTGCTGTGCGCGCCATCCAGTTGCTGTGAGGAAGCGCGAAAGGCCTGAACTGCCAGATACAGGAGATAGAGCACGCCAAGGCCTTTCAGCAGATTGAAGGCCAGCGCTGACTGCTGAAAGATCACGGCCACACCCAGCGCCACAGCAGCGGTATGAACCAGCAGGCCACTACACAGTCCCAGCGTAATCATAATGCCGGACTTGCGGCCATACAGTGCCGACTGCGTCAGCACAAAAATATTGTCTGGCCCCGGCGCCAGACACAGCAGCGCTGAAGCAATGATAAAAGTCAGTGTGGTATCAAGTGGCAGCATTTGCTAAAAGACCTTACTCATTCGTGAGCAGTTCAAACATGACCCAGACGGTCGCATAGACCTGAATATTACCCGGTACAAAAAAGGGTGGAATGGTGCCCCCTGAGCCGCCCATCGCATCCGCTCTGAAAAATGCCTGTTCCATTTCAAGGCTGTCCATCCTTCTTTCCTGGATAACTGGAAAAGGTCTTAACTGGTTTTCACCCACCACAATTGGTGGGCCCAGGCGCACGTCCAGCCCAGAAGCGATGGCCTCAGCACGAATCCGGGCATCTCTGGCGGCATTTTCAAGCGCGGTTCTTTTGATCACATCCTGGTTGTCGATGCCACCCTGGATTTGGGATAACTCACGGATCCCGGCATTGATCAAAGCGGCTGCCAGCAATTCATAGTCATCAAAATTTCTCAGTTTAAGCGTGATCTGTCTTGAGGCCTCAAAGCCATTGAAGTCCGCGTTTGAATTCCGGTCAAATTCAAATTTCTGGCTCAGCTGTATGCCCATCATGGCGATGTCTTCATCGGCTATTGAAAAAGACTCGATAGCCTCGAGGACTGCATTTGTGCGCTGATTGACACGCTCTGCTGCTCTTTCTGAATCATTGTTTTCCTCAATAATCCGAAAGGTTAATTCAACAAAATCAGGCGGAAGCTCAACTGTAGCTTCGCCCTGAACCGTAATCGTGTTGCTATCGACAGCTTCCGCGGCCAGTAAGGGCATACAGCCTGCCAGCAGAATAAGGACAGCTTGTACCAGTTTATGCGGTGTCATTTTCAGTTCCTCAATGAAGGAAATTTGATGAAGTGGAAGAAGGTTCGATCATTCAAAAATCTTTGAAAGTAAAATGAAAGCCGTCCTTGCTGAAACCCTCCCTGACATAGAAGCGGTGTGCGTCCAGGCGAATATTACGTGAATCCAGGTGGATCTGGCCATAACCGTTTTCCCGGGCAAAGGTCTTGAACCAGTCAAGCATTCGCTTGCCAGCACCGTGGGAGCGATAGGTTTCATCGGTAACCAGATCATCAATATAGAGACTCTTGCCCCAGGCCAGCTTTTCACAGGGGATAAACCCGGCAACACACACCGGCCTGCCCTCTGCTTCCAGGTAGGCGATCTGAAAGCCGCTCAGGGCCTGGCGTTTGATCTGTGCGATCAGGCTTTCTTCTGTAAAGTCAGGGCGCAGCTGCAAAAGGACTGGCGCTATGCTGCGCAGTGCTTCATCCGTGTCCGCTATTTTTACTGCCATGAAACCCTCTGAAATTGCTCACTGGTCCGGGATGAGTCGCTTGCCCATGCAGGATATGTCATCCCCACGGTATCCCAGGGCCTCGTAAAATTTTATCACTTTACTGTTACTGCTGCGGATAAGGATATTCAGTTTTGGACAGCCCATTGCGAACAGCCGCTGCTCAAGGTCATCCATGAGCTGTCTGCCGAATCCCCGGCGCTGATAATCCGGATGGACGCCCAGATAATAAACCGCCCCACGATGCCCATCGTAACCCGCCATGGCGGAAGCAATAATCCTGCTGTCGAGTTCGCCCACCAGAAAGAGTTCCGGCTGCACGGACAACTTGCGCTGAATATCCAGTTCCGGATTGTTCCAGGAGCGCGTTAATCCGCAGGCTTCCCAGAGCGCAATCACGGCAGCACTGTCTTCAATTGAAAATAGACGTATCCTCATCGTCACCCTACCCGTCAAGGCCCGAGGTCGGGCTGTTATCAGGTGGTAGCATCGGCTTTGCGATCACAGGGGTGATTGATGCCGTCCAGCAAGGGAACTTCGCCGAGTTCATACACGTTAACGCCCTCCAGTCGTGCCACGTTATAGCCATACTGGTCAGGAAATGAACGGCGCTGATGATGGGTATAGATACCACAGACCTTGCAGAAGTAGTGCTTGGCGATCCGGGTATTGAACTGGTAAAGGCTCAGAAACTCCTCGCCCTTGACGATGCGCAGCTGGTCGAGCGTCACAGTCCCGGTGACAGCTCCCCGACTGCTGCAGATGGAACAGGAACAGCGGCGGGGATCAACTACACCCTCAGGCAGATGCAGTTCAATTTCGACCGCACCACAGTGGCAGCTCAGTTTGTGATACTCCTGAATAGGGGTATCACCGATCTGTTTTGTTTTCCTGATGGTTCTGTCTGCTTTTGCGTAATCTACCATGGCCGTCATCTCTCAGGGATTCACCTTGGACAGGGTACTGACAATAGCCTGAAAAGTCGGGAATGAAAACACTGAACTGCTGACTTCGCCATAACCGTAGGATGCGTAACCAAAATCAATGCCGGCATCCTGCGCGGCAATCTCATCACTGGCGGTATCCCCGATATAGAGGGAGCGGGACAGCCCGTTTCGCAGCATGATGGCCTTAATCATCTCGCTCTTGAGCAGACCCATATCGCCGTGACAGGTCTGGTCGCGGAACAGGCGTCGTGATTTGGAAAAATCCAGAAAGCCCTGCAGGTACCAGGACTGGCAGTTACTGACAATGTACAGGCCATAGTGGCGGGACAGGGCTTCGAGCCCGGGAATAAGATTCTCATAAAGCTGGACGCCGTTGCTGAGCAGGCTTTCCCGTTCATGCGCAGTAATCAGGGTGCCCAGCTGCTCAAGATCCAGGGAGCTCTCATGACCAAAGAGCGATGACATACACTCATGGAAGGGTTTGCCGGTGACACTGCGGATTGCATCCCGGTCGACACGGTGGGTGATGCCTGCCTGTTCAAGCCCCGCATTCCAGCTGAGCGCACAGGCGGCAGTAGCATCCCACAGGGTGCCATCAAGATCAAAGATAATGGAGTCGTACGGATAAGCCATCGAATGAAGTGTATTCAGATCGCCGAGTTTCCAATCACACTCAGGGTCAGACCGCTGACAAAGGCAATCACCCCGAGCCAGGTGGTAATCGCCAGCTCCTTGCGCATCACGTCACTGCGGTCGATCAGCTTGGTGTTGACGCGATACTTCCAGCTGGGGATGGACCACACGCAGACCAGATTGCACAGCAGGGCAAACAGAAACAGAATCACAGATACCGACAGCAGAATGCCGCTGGGGCTGGAGAAGTCGGGACTCTCCCCAAACACCGTAATCACCACAAAGCTGCCAATGATCAGCGAAGAAAACCAGGTGTGAAAGGCGCTGCGATCGTTCAGCCACTCGGCAATATACTTTCGGTTATCTTCGGTAATTTCGGCTGGGTCATGTTTGGACTTTTTGCTCATAGTAATTTGTCTGACTAATAGGTTTCATTTTCATCATGAACAGTTACTGAGACTACCCCGCTTTCATCTTCCCACACCTGAAAGGTAATTGGTCTGCAGCAAACCTGGCAGTCCTCAATATACTCATTACCTGCTTCCTCAGGATCGATTAAGACTTCGATGCTTTCACCGCAGTAGGGGCAATGAATGTGTTGTTGTATTAATGCTGTCACGGTGAGTTTTGTTAACGCCCACTGCTAAAAGTAAAGATTCAGGCGTCCATGCCAGTAAACTGTTTGTTATGTGTTGCTATTATCAATTACTGCTTAATCCTAAATAAGTAAGATAAATGCCAATTAAGGCAACACCAAAACTCCAAAGCCATTTCCAATGGGCCAAATAAAAATCAACAATTTTGTGGGCTAAATTTGAAGTCCAATGCCTGTCGATGTAGACACCGATAATCTGAGGATTATCGTAAGTTTTCATTTCGCCATCATACCAATCTTTGATTTTCTTCAGCATTGTCAAATTTGCACTGTTAGCAACTCATAATGCCCTCTTAATGGGGCGACGGCGAAGTTGGCGTTCCAGCCCGAAGGACGATATTCAAGTACTTGTTAGCTTCTTCTAAGTTCATTAGGTAAAAATTGATCTATTTCTTCTGATGTGAACGTTAAGTCTTCTTTTGTTTGTAAGGCATCTTGGGCTTTTCGATATGCCTCAAATGTCGTGCTTGGAGATCCTGCATATATAGAATGTAGAGCATCTAAAAGTTCATCTCTTTCTTCTTGAATTTTTGACAGCGACTTTTCGCCGATTGCAAGGTCAGTTAGTAGAGTCAGATACTTTTCTCTTATGAGCCAAATTTCATTTGCAGATTGCTTATGTTTTTGTGCCAATTCGCCGAGATCATAATTTTTAGTATATGCACTTAGTACTAATAAAATCGTAGATAAGGTCACACCAATAACCGATCCAACTTGGCCAGAACCAAGTAGGGTCGATATAAATCCCCCTGCGGTACAAGCTGAAAGTATCATTTGCCAAAGCTTTATCGTAGATAATCGAGCTAGAAGTATATCTG
>CAZKJY010000183.1:0-4677 GCA_964553165.1 uncultured Enterobacteriaceae bacterium | reverse complement strand
GAGGTAGCCACCTTTATTGATCTGCTTTACAGCGTCTACCAAGACTTTGGTTTTGATGATGTGTAGGTTAAGCTATCGACCCGACCGGAAAAACGTGTGGGTTCCGATGAGGTTTGGGATAAGGCTGAAGAGGCGTTGCAGCTGGCGTTGGATAACAAGAATATCGCCTGGGAGTTACAACCGGGAGAGGGTGCATTTTACGGGCCGAAGATAGAGTTTTCACTGCGCGACTGCCTGGGTCGGGTTTGGCAATGTGGCACCATTCAGGTGGATTTCTCAATGCCTGGTCGTTTGGATGCGCAGTACGTTGCCGAAGATGGAAGTCGTCAGGTGCCAGTGATGTTGCACCGCGCCATTTTGGGCTCCTTTGAGCGTTTTATCGGGATTTTGATTGAGCATTTTGCCGGTGCATTCCCAGCATGGCTGGCGCCTGAGCAGGCGGTAATCGTGAATATTACCGACAGCCAGGCAGAATATTGCCACAATCTTGAAAAAACCTTGAAAAATAAAGGATTTAGGGTGTTCTCGGACTTGAGAAACGAGAAGATCGGCTTTAAAATTCGCGAGCACTCGATTCAGAAGATTCCTTACGTGTTGGTTGTAGGGGATAAAGAGATGGAAACCGGCTCCATTGCGGTTCGTACCCAGAAGGGTGAAGACCTTGGAACCATGTCCATTGATGCATTTTGTGAGCGGTTGGCGGCAGATGTAGCGCGCCTGGGTCGCTCGGAAGAACAATAGAATTAGGAGACAATCGTCAACATAATGAAAGGCAGATCAAAAAAAGCCAATATCAATGGTGATATCGAGGCATCAGAAGTCCGACTGGTAGGCGCCAATGGCGAGCAAGTTGGCATTGTAACCATTGAAGAGGCGCTTGAGGCTGCACAGCAGGCTAAGCTAGATCTGGTGGAAATCGCACCAGATGCCCAACCACCTGTTTGTAAGGTGATGGATTACGGCAAAAAGCTGTTTGACGAAAAGAAACAACAGGCGGCTAATCGCAAGAAAGCGCGTCAGACGCAGGTTAAGGAAATTAAGTTTAGACCAGGGACGGAAGAAGGGGATTATCAGGTAAAACTACGCAACCTGATACGTTTCCTTAACGATGGGGACAGAGCAAAGGTCACAGTACGTTTTCGTGGCCGTGAACTTGCCCATCAGCATATCGGGATGGAGCTGATTCAGCGATTAAGGGAAGATCTCGCTGAATACGGCACAGTTGACCAGGAAGCAAAAATGGAAGGTCGACAGTTAACCATGGTGTTAACCCCGGTAAAGAAAAAGCACTAAAAGTTTCCCCAGTTTCTTCGAGTCAATCCCGGAGAGATTCGGGAGGGAAACTTTTACTTTATTAAACCTGTAAGCTGGCTGTAAGAGGCAGCCAAGCTTAAATGCGGAGTATGACAATGCCAAAACTGAAAGTTCACAGTGGCGCTTCCAAGCGCTTCAAAAAAACCGGATCAGGCCTCAAGCGCAAAAGCGCTTACAAAAGCCATATCCTCACCAAAATGAGCACCAAGCGTAAACGTCAATTACGTGGCACGTCGCCGATTCACCCGGCTGACATGAGCAACGTTAAACGCATGTTGCGTCAAAACTAAGGAGGAGAAAGACATGGCCAGAGTAAAAAGAGGTGTTGAAGCAAGCCGTAGACACAAGAAAGTTCTGAAACAGGCGAAAGGTTACTACGGTGCAAGAAGCCGGGTCTTCCGTGTTGCCAAACAGGCCGTTATCAAAGCCGGGCAATACGCCTATCGTGACCGCAAGGCTAAAAAGCGGGTATTTCGCGCTTTGTGGATTACACGTATCAATGCGCAGGCACGTGCCAACGATATTACCTACAGTCGTTTAATGGCTGGTCTTAAAAAAGCCGGCATTGAAGTTGACCGTCGTGTGCTGGCGGATCTGGCAGTCAATGACAAGCCAGCATTTGCCGCCTTTGCTGAAGAGGCAAAAGCGGCACTCGCCTAAAAGTAAGTCCAGACGAGCCTGACCTAGGTATGGATAATCTGGAATCACTGCAAAATGAAGCCCTGCAGGCTATCACTCAAGCTCAGAATCTTGCTGAGCTTGAGAGTCTGCGGGTCTCCTATCTGGGCAAGAAAGGAAGTCTCACCGAACAGCTCAAAAGTCTCGGTAAATTACCACCAGAAGAACGACCCCAGGCGGGGGCGGCCATCAATGTTGCCAAGCAGCTCGTGCAGGAGGCTTTGAATGCCCGAAAAAATGTACTTGAAGCGGATGCAACCTCAGCCCAGTTACAGAAAGAAGCGGTGGACATCACGCTGCCGGGTCGGCGTCAGCGCGCTGGTGCGCTGCATCCGGTGACCCGCACCATCGAAAGAATCGAAGATATTTTTTCGGCAGCCGGTTTTGAAACTGTCAGTGGTCCGGAAATTGAAGACAACTATCATAATTTTGAAGCCCTGAATATTCCTGAGCATCATCCGGCCCGTGCCATGCACGACACCTTCTATTTTGATGCCAACACGCTCCTGCGCACACACACCTCCAATGTTCAGGTGCGCACCATGGAAAAGGGCAAACCGCCATTCCGTTTTGTCTGTCCTGGACGTGTCTATCGTTGCGATTCCGATTTAACCCATACCCCGATGTTTCATCAGTTTGAAGGGGTACTGGTGGATGAAGATGTCAGTTTTGCCGACCTCAAGGGCATGGTGCAGGATTTTCTCTCAGCCTTTTTCGAAGCAGACCTTGCTGCGCGATTCAGGCCTTCCTATTTTCCCTTTACTGAGCCTTCTGCTGAAATTGATGTGCAATGTGTGAGCTGTCATGGTGAAGGTTGCCGGGTCTGCAGCCAGAGTGGCTGGCTGGAAATTGGTGGCTGCGGCATGATTCATCCCAAAGTCCTTGAATATTCCGGCGTCGATGCCGAGCGCTATACCGGTTACGCCTTCGGCATGGGCGTTGACCGTCTGGCGATGCTGCGTTACGAAATCAAGGATCTGCGTCTTTTGTTTGAAAATGACCTGCGCTTCCTGCAGCAGTTTTCGTAGTAGCAGGCCCATACCATGAAATTCAGCGAAAACTGGTTACGAGAGTGGGTAAATCCTGAGATAGACACGGCTAGCCTGGTCGAACAATTGACCATGGCCGGACTGGAAGTGGATGGCACAGAAGCGGCCGCCGGTGCATTTAGTGGTGTCGTTGTCGGTGAAGTGCTGGCTGTTGAAGCCCATCCGGATGCCGACAAATTGCGGATCTGTCAGGTCAGTAATGGCCAGGAAACCCTGCAGGTTGTCTGTGGCGCACCCAATGTGGCGGCAGGTCAGAAAGTGCCCTTTGCCCAGATTGGAGCGGTTCTCGGGAAAGACTTCACCATTAAAAAGGCCAAACTGCGAGGGGTAGAATCCAATGGCATGCTCTGTGCTGCCGATGAACTCGGTCTGGCAGAAAAATCTGAAGGCATCCTGGTGCTGCCTGAAACGGCTCCCGTCGGTGAAGATTTCCGGCAGTTTTTACAGTTGGATGACACCCTGATTGAAGTCGACCTGACACCGAACCGTGGTGATTGTCTGAGTATTGCAGGCCTGTCACGGGAAGTTGCTGTACTCAATAAAATACCAGTCAATGCGCCTGAAATTCCTGCGGTAAAGCCCAGTATCAAGGATACCTTTCCTGTTGAGCTGATCAATCCGGAAGATTGTCCTCGCTATCTGGGCAGGGTCATCCGTAACGTAAATATAGCCGCCAAAACGCCTGGCTGGATGAAAGAACGCTTACGACGCAGCGGTATTCGCAGCATCGAACCTGCCGTCGATGTCACCAACTATGTGATGCTTGAACTCGGACAGCCCATGCATGCCTTTGATCTGGATGTGTTGCAGGGAGGTATCAGGGTTAGACGGGCTGACAAAGGTGAAAAGCTTGTTCTGCTGGATGGCCGCGAAGTTGAAGTCAGTCTTGATACGCTGTTGATTGCCGATCATGAAAAAGCTGTGGCCCTGGCCGGCGTCATGGGAGGGGAGCATAGTGGCGTGACAGCCGGCACGAGAAACCTGTTTCTGGAAAGCGCTTTTTTCAGTCCACTGGCAATCGCCGGTAAAGCCAGAGCCTATGGCATGCATACGGATGCCTCGCACCGCTTCGAAAGGGGCGTGGACTATGAATTGCCTCGCAAGGCCATCGAGCGCGCCAGTCAATTATTGCTGGAGATTGTCGGTGGCGAGGCCGGACCGGTCATCGAGGCAGAGGCTCAATTACCGGTAGCACCCAGAATATCCTTACGGGCAGACAGAATCAGTCGCCTCTTGGGCCATGAGATTCCTGCTCAGGAAGTGGAAGATATCCTGTCCCGGTTGGGGCTGGAGCTGCTAGAGACACATCAAGGAGGCTGGGTTTATCAGATCCCACCCTGGCGTTTCGATCTGTCCATTGAGGCTGATTTAATAGAGGAAGTGGCCCGGGTTTATGGCTACGCCAGACTGTCTCGATCAGCGCCGAAGGGGGGCGGAACACTGGCCCAGGCCACGGAGCGGCAGATCCCTTTGCGGCGCTTAAAAAGAAATCTTAATTCTTATGGATATCAAGAAGTTATAAGCTATTCTTTCGTAAATCCTGAGCTTGAGGAGATGCTGGCTCTGGCAGGAATGGACGCCATCAGGCTGCAAAATCCGATCTCATCAGACATGTCGGTCATGCGCCGCAATCTCT
>CAZKJY010000182.1:0-4706 GCA_964553165.1 uncultured Enterobacteriaceae bacterium | reverse complement strand
CAGCCTCTCTATCGCTTCGGCAAAATAGAACTGATAGCTGCTGAAGCCTTCCAGATTCACCAGCCCCATTTCGTTGAGAATGATTTCGTCAGCATGGCTGGCCAGGTAATACTGGCTCTGGCTCAGATTGTCGGCAACGGCGAAGACTGGCTTGTCACTGGCCCTGAATGCGATCAGTGCCTGGCCGATATCATGCAGCATGCTTAGCGGCGCATTCTGCAGCGCATCAAGGCGCAGAACAATGGCGCTGATCTCATCGTCTTCTGCGGCAAAACGGATGGCATCAAGAATATCCTGTACCAGTATTTCCTGTCTGGCCGGATTGCCTCCCAGCAAATCGGAAAGGGAATCAACCTGGCTTCTCTGTTCAACCAGATTTCCTGCCGGGGCAATGACCAGAGCAGACCCCGGGGCGATTTCAAAGGGTTCAGAACTGAAAAATGAGGACACGATGGCCAGCAACAGGACAATAAACAGCAGGTTGAAGAAGAGGCTGCGGACCCAGCGGTAGAGGGTGAGAATGCCCCGGAAGATTTTTCTGATCATTGAGCCTGCTCCCGCTGTTTACGGTGAATATAAAAAATGGCTGCGCAGAATAAAAAGACACAAAAGAACGTGATAGCGATACCGGCGATAAGCTGTTCCGGGGTGAAGATGGTGAGTACGCCAAGCAGAAAATACAGCAGTACCATAAAGCACAGCCACTGATAAGGCCGGAGACCTGCTTTCAGCAAAGCCGGAATAAACAGCAACAGGGGAATGATCTGAACCAGCCAGCGGATAATACTGAGTGAATCCCGCATCCAGTTATCCAGTGTCAGACTCAGTAAGAGACCCGCGAGTGCAATTAACACCAGATTGCGCGCCAGGGAAAGGGGGGCTGTCGGACTCATGGAATCAGTGTAGCAGTTTCAGGGCAGTCTGTGCCAAACGCCTGCCGAAGGCCTGACACAGGGCCGCTTCTGTTTCGCTGATGGGCAGGGAAGCCTCGGCGCCGGCGACATGACTGGGGCCATAGGGGGTACCACCGCTGGTGGTTGAACTGAGTTCCGCTTCGCTGTAGGGAATACCGCAGATCAACATGCCATGATGCAGCAGGGGGATCTGCATGCTGAGCAGCGTGGATTCCTGCCCGCCATGAAGGGTCGCACTTGAAGTAAAAACGCCGGCAGGCTTGCCGATCATACTGCCACTCATCCATTGTGCGGCAGTGCCATCAAGAAAGTATTTGAGCGGGGCGGCCATATTGCCGAAGCGGGTCGGGCTTCCCATCGCCAGGCCGCTGCACTGGCTGAAATCTTCCTGCGAGCAATACACAGCTCCTTTATCCGGAACCGGCGCTTCACTGGCTTCAATGACAGTTGAGACCGACGGGACGGTGCGAATACGCGCTTCAATGCCTTCAACGCTTTCAATACCCCGCGCAATCTGGCGGGCCATTTTTTCAACAGCACCGTGACGGCTGTAATACAGAACCAGAATAAAGGGCGTGCTCATCAGATCAGATCCAGCACATTTTCGGGAGGCCGACCCAGCACAGCTTTACTGCCTTTTACCACAATCGGTCGTTCAATCAGCCTGGGTTCTTTCTGCATGGCCTTGATAAGGTTTTCATCGCTTAATCCGGTATCTGCCAGGTTCATTTCCCGGTAGGCATCTTCTGAACTGCGCAGCAGTTCCCGGGGTGTTTTACCCAGCTTTTTCAGCAGATCCTTCAGGGTCGCCTGGTCAGGCGGGGTTTCCAGATAGAGGATGACTTCAGGATCAATGCCGTGTTCCTCAAGTATGGACAGTGTCTGTCTGGATTTGGAGCAGCGGGGATTATGGTAAATTGTGTATTGTGCCATGGTTCACCTTTCGCGGAATGCTTAACATGCTGTCTTCAAAGCAAGGCCAGTGATGGTAGACAACTAAAATCGATTAAACAAGGGAGAACATTGGGTTATGCTTTGCTGCCGAAGCGTGGCAACAGCCTCAGAGAATGTTTATGCAAGTTTCTTTCAGAGAACGGATCAAGGATCTTGGCCATTTTATTGGCTTTGTGATTCGCAATTTTGATCGCCACAAGGGCATTGATAATGCCAAGGCACTAACCTACATGAGCCTGTTTGCGGTTATTCCTCTGTTAACCCTGGTTGCAGCCATCTTTTCCGTGTTTCCAGCCTTTCAGGGATTCGGTGAGCAGGTACAGGCCATGATTTTCGATCGACTACTGCCCAGCTCCAGTTCCGAACTGGAAAATTATTTAACCACTTTCAGTGAGCAGGCCAGAAATCTGACATGGGTTGGCGCCTTGATGCTCATCGTGACAGCCTTTCTGATGCTGCTGAACATAGAACGCAGTTTCAACCGTATCTGGGAAGTCAATGAATCCCGACGGGGATTGAATTCATTCCTGCTCTACTGGAGTGTGATGAGCCTGGGGCCCCTGTTGCTGGGCCTGGGTTTTGCCATCAGTTCCTATATCACCTCGCTGAACCTGTTTGACAGCTTTCTGGATATTTCCGAAACACTGGGGACAACCAGTCTCTTGCTGGGAGTTTTCCCACTTGTATTGACCACTGGCGCATTCACGCTGCTCTATATCGCTGTGCCCAATTGTGGTGTCCGCTTTGTGCATGGATTGATCGGTGGTTTGGTGGTGGCGCTATCCTTCAAGCTGGTCAAATATGTCTTCACCTGGTTTATATCGCTGGCTTCCTACCAGTTTGTCTACGGGACCTTTGCAGCCGTTCCGATTTTTCTGATGTGGATCTATATCTGCTGGATCGTCATACTGCTGGGTGCCAATCTGGTCAGAGCATTACCGACGTACCGCACGCAATATAAAAGTGAGAAGGTGCATCCCTATATTGTGGTGCTGGCTTTACTGCATCTGTTCTGGCAGCAGCAGCAAAGTGGCCAGGGCGTCAGAACCAGCATGCTGATTCGCAACAACTGGCCTTTTAATGCGATCAGCCTGAGCAAGGTCATGAAGGTGTTGCAGAAACATAAAGTGATCAGGCAGTGTGGTCCAGACGAATATATTCTGGTGCGCGACCTGAACCGACTGCCGGTGCAGACTGAATTCAGTTGGCTGGACAAAGGCATGCCCAGAGCGGAAGACTTTGATGGTCTGCCTGAGCTGATTAAAGGTCATTTACCCAATCTGGAACTGTTGAAAAGCCGCTTTGGCAATATCGAGACTTCATCCAAAGAAGAGCTCAAGCTGTCTTTTGCGGAAGTATTCATGGCAAAAACAGCCAGTGAGAATACTTGATTCGGGTTTACGCTAAATCCTGTTAGAGGATCTTTTCCTTCAGAAAGGCCATTGCCTCCCGCACCGGAATATCCTGACTGGATTCGCTGTTACGGTGCTTGTATTCCAGCATGTCTTTTTCCAGGCTGCGTTCAGAAACAACCAGCCGGTGAGGAATACCGATCAGTTCCATGTCAGCAAATTTAACGCCCGGGCTGGTTTTTTTGTCACGGTCGTCATACAGCACTTCGATGCCCGCCGCCTGTAAATCCTGATACAGTTTTTCGCAGAGCTGCAGTACCTGCTCCGATTTATGGGCATTCAGTGGAATCAGTGCCAGCTGAAAGGGAGCAATGTTGTCAGGCCAGACGATCCCCCTGTCATCGTGGCACTGTTCGATGGCCGCTGCCACAATACGGGAGACACCAATACCATAACAGCCCATTTCCGGGACAATGCTCTTGCCGGCTTCATTCAGCACGGTGACGTTCATGGCCTTGCTGTATTTATTGCCCAGCTGAAAAATGTGGCCGACTTCAATTCCGCGTTTAATGGCGAGGGTTCCCTGTCCGTCAGGACTCGGGTCGCCTTCGACCACATTACGCAGATCGGCCTGCTGACGGAACCGGCAATCACGCTCCCAGTTAACGCCAGTAAGATGTTTGTCATTTTGATTGGCGCCACAGACAAAGTCACTGAGAACAGCAGCATCGCGATCAACAATGATACTGACATCATCCGGTAGTCCGACCGGTCCGATGGAACCAGGCTTGCAGCCCAGTCTGGACTCAATCTGCTCAGCAGTGGCAAAGCTAAGCGGCGCCTGGACACCGGGCAGTTTGGCTGCCTTGACTTCATTAAGCTGGTGGTCGCCACGGATAACCAGTGCGATAAGGGAGGTGTCCTTTTCTTCCCCAGGTTCACCCAGCACGATCAGGGTTTTGACCGTTTGGGCAGGTGCAACGCCGAGCAGTTTACAGACATCTTCAATGCTGCTTGTGTCCGGGGTATCCACAGATTTCATGGTTTGTTGGGGTGCCGCTCTTTGCTGTGTTGGTGCCTGGCTGCTGGCAAGTTCCAGGTTGGCGGCATAGTCGCTGTCGCTGCTGAAGACGATTTCGTCTTCACCGGAATCTGCCAGCACGTGGAATTCATGGGAGCTGTTGCCTCCGATGTTTCCCGAATCGGCTTCAACGGCCCGAAAGGTAAACCCCAGACGGGTAAATATCTTTGAATAGGTGCTGTACATCAGGTCATAGGTTTCCTGAAGGGAAGCCTGATCGGCATGAAAGGAATAGGCATCCTTCATGATAAATTCACGGGCGCGCATTACGCCGAAACGGGGACGGCGCTCATCGCGAAACTTGGTCTGTATCTGGTACAGATTGATAGGCAACTGCTTGTAGCTACTGATTTCATTGCGCACCAGATCGGTGATCACTTCCTCATGGGTCGGTCCCAGACAGAA
>CAZKJY010000181.1:0-4726 GCA_964553165.1 uncultured Enterobacteriaceae bacterium | reverse complement strand
AAGCAAAGCTTTGTGCGCAGCCGAACGACACCCATCTGCGATGGGTGGCTGGACCGTACGCATTTTGGCGTGTCGCAGAATTAACGACATCACCATAAGCCCGGCATGTCCAAAATCAAACACTTTCCTGGCATGAATAGGCTTTAAACCCATTAGACTAACTGATATAAAAACGACTCTTAAAAAAGGGATTCACCATTATGAAAAATAGCATTGCAACACGTTCAGGTTTTTACAGTGCTCTCTGCGGCATCCTGCTGTGCCTCTTCCCCGTGCTATCACAGGCGCAGCTGGCCGCCCCCAACGACAAGGGCATTTACATGGGCCATCTGCATTATCTGACCGATGACGTGGCCGCCATGAATGATTTCTGGGAGCGCTTTGGTGCCGAGAAAATTAATAACAATGGTCTGGAAATGTACAGCATCCCCGGCACCTATATCCTGATTCGCGAGGGTGAACCCAATGCAGTCAGCACCGAAACCATTCTGAATCATGTCGGCTTCAATGTGCCCAATGCCGATGACTTCTACGCCCGCATGCAGGCCGCTGGTGTGGATATTGAACGTGGCAGTTTTGCAACCCAGCTCTGGGTGAACACGCCGGACGGTGGACGTATTGAAATTCTTGCCGATGAAAACATTGAGGTGCCTCTCAAGTTTCACCACATCCACTGGTACATCCCTGACTACCCATCCATTCAGGCCTGGTATGCAGAACTGTTTGATGCTGTTCCCGGCATGCGTGGACCTTTCCAGGCCGGTGACATTCCCGGCGCCAACCTGACCTATCAGGATGGCCAGGGCGAGTTCGGTCCGACACAGGGCAGCGTGCTGGATCACATTGGCTTTGGTGTCACAGATATCGAAGCCACCATGGCAGCCCTGGAAGCTGCCGGCATCACGGTGGAAGGCTACCGTACCCTACCCAACGGGGTGTCCATTGCTTTCTTCACCGACCCCTGGGGTACTTACGTCGAACTGACGGAAGGCATTTAAGCTAAGCTATCAAGGCACATCAAGGTGTCAGGGTCAGTGACTCTGGCACCTTTCATGCATTCTCATCTTTTCTCATGTTTTTCACTTCTCATCATGAGAACTCAGTTCTGCCCCGCACTTTCTGCAGTATCTGGCATCCTTATCATGACCGTGTAGATTGCAGTTATCACACAGACGGGCAAAGTCTCTGTCCGGCTTCTGCTGACGCTGAAATTCGCCCATCAGTTCCGAACTGAAAATGCCAAAAGGCACGGCGATAATAGCGTAACCAGTCAGCATCGCCAGGGAAGCAATCATCTGGCCCAGCCAGGTATGCGGTGAAATGTCCCCGTAGCCCACCGTGGTAATGGTCACAATCGCCCAGTACATACTGAGCGGAATACTGGTGTAGCCGTTTTCAGGACCTTCCACAAGGAACATCAGGGTGCCGAAAACCACGACCAGTATCAGCACACAGTAGAAAAACACAAACAGCTTGCGCCGTGCCACCAGGATAGTCCGTAACAGGATATTGGCTTCGCCGACATAACGAGCCAGCTTGAGCACCCGAAAAATCCTCAGCACGCGTAGTATGCGGATGACAACCAAGGGCACCGTACCGGGAATCAGCAGAGCGAGGTAGGTTGGCAGAATTGACAGCAGATCCACCAGACCGTAAAAACTGAAGGCGTAACCCCGGGTGGAGGGTGAGCTGTAGAGGCGCAGGGCATATTCAACGGTAAAGAGTAGGGTAAAGCCCCATTCAATCAGCAGCAGATAGTCATGGTAGCGGGCATTTATCGACGGCACGGAATCCAGCATGACTGCCATGACACTGGCAAAAATCGCCAGGATCAGGAACAAATCAAACAGTTTGCCGGCACGTGTCTCATAACCAAAGATAACGTCATAGAGCGTCTGCTTCATTTTTTGCTTACCCAATGCTCTTGTGTGTCTTATTACTCTTCATCCCAGGTTCTCCGGTTTATCGCATACTGGTCCACTTTACCCTGAAACGGAATCATCAGCATGCCGGCAAGACCCGCCGCCTGTTTCTGATTATCGAAACCGTGTATGCCAATCTGCATATTTTCATGGCCGTCCCGGGGTTGCGACTTATAGGTCCCGAACACCCTGTCCCAGATAGCGAGATTGAAACCAAAATTGGCATTGGTTTCATCGTCATGGACTGAATGATGCACCCGGTGCATGTCGGGCGTAACGATAAACAGTCGCAGCAGACTATCCAGTCCCAGCGGCAAACGCAGATTGCCATGATTAAACATGGAAGAGGCATTGAGCAGCACTTCAAAAAGTATCACAGCGACTACAGGCGGCCCCAGCACACAGACTGCCGCAAACTTGATCAGCATGGACAGGATGATTTCCAGGGGATGAAAGCGTGTGCCGGTTGTCACATCATAGTCCAGATCCGCATGATGCACCCGGTGCACCCGCCAGAAAAGTGGCACGGCGTGCACCATCACATGCTGCAGATAAATTACCAGATCAAGGACGACGACCGAGATGACCACCGATACCCATAGTGGCAACTGCCAGTAATTGAGCAGCCCCCAGCCCTGTTCACCGACAAAGAGGGTAAAGCCGACCAGGGCAGCTGGAAACAAAAGCCGAAGCATGACGGTATTAAGGATCACCAGCGCCAGGTTATTGCGCCAGCGTAACCATTTGCTCAGTTTCAGCCTGCGCCGGGGAAGTCGCAGTTCCAACCCGGCAATCAGCAGCAGAACGCCAAAGAAAAAACCAAGCCGGATTGTGGCTTCATGATTGATGATTAGTCCGTCCACTTCACTAACGCCTGTGTGTTCATGGGCATTCACTATGCTATGCTTTTGCCACAAGAACAAGCGAGACGACAGGAACAATCATGAGTGTCATGCAGGTATTTGATGAAAGCGGTTCCGCCCTTGGCGCGCCACTCACCGATCATGCCCGGATCAGCACGCAGCTAAAGGACATTGGTATCCGGCTGGAACACTGGGCGACCCCGAAACAGTTTGCCCACGGCGCAGAGCACGCTGAAATCCTTGAGGCCTATCAGGATTACATTGCCCAACTGAATGACGAGTATGGCTTTGAGTTTGTCGATGTTTCCGCCCTGTGGCCGGATCATCCGAAAAAGACAGCATTACGTGCACAGTTTGTTGCCGAACATACCCATGTGGATGATGAAGTGCGCTTTTTCGTTAACGGATCCGGTCTTTTCTATTTTCATATCAGCGACAGGGTCTACCTGGTACTGTGTGAACAGGGCGATCTGATCTCGGTCCCTGCCAAGACCAATCACTGGTTTGATATGGGCGAGAATCCGGATTTCACCCTAATACGTTTCTTTCCCACCAAAGACGGCTGGGTGGCTGAAATTTCCGGCGATGACATCGCAACACGCCTGCCTGATATGGATGGCTTCGTCGCCAGCCTCAGCCAATAATTTTTCAGACTGGAGAACTTCATGGCGGATAAACCCCTGAGCGGCAAGACAGCCCTGGTTACCGGTGCTGCACGAAATATCGGACGTGCCATTGCCCTCGAATTTGCCGGTGCCGGTGCCAATGTCGTGATCAATGCCCTGCAGGACAAAGCGGCGGCTGAAGCTGTTGCCGCCGAGATCCGCGCGCTCGGTGTTGAAGTGCTGGTACAGATGGCCGATGTGGTTGATCGCCCGGCTGTCGAAGCGATGGTGGAAGCAGGCACGAAAGAATTCGGTGCCATTGATATTCTGGTTTCCAATGCTTCCGCCCGCGGTCAAAAGGATTTTCTGGAGATGGACTATCAGACCTGGCGCCGTCCCATTGATATTTCGCTGGATGGGACCTTTCATCTGGCACAGGCCTGTCTGCCAGGCATGATCGAAAAAGGCTGGGGACGTATCATTACCCTCGGCGGTTTTGCCTGGCATCTGGGTTACAAGAATCGCGCCAACAATCTGGCCGCCAAAGCCGGGGTGGTCGGTCTTACCCGCGCACTCGCCGCCGAGTTTGGTGAACATGGCATTACCGCCAACAATATTTCCCCGGGCATGATTGAAACCGTGCGTCCGGCCTCAGCCGGTGCCATGCCAAACGCTGGCACCACGCCTGTCCCGCGTCTGGGCACGCCGGATGAAATTGCCTCGGCGGCGCTCTTTCTGGCCCATCCGAAACAGGGCTTCGTGAATGGACAGATCATCCATGTGAATGGGGGCTTGTATTACGGCACTTAAAGGACACTTGCCAGGCCGCTATCTCTACTATCCCTGCGCTATTTAACTCCATCCTCGACGCGCCAAAATACGTACATCCCTGTACAGGCTCGGTTGGCGACATCCTGTCGCCAAACGGTCGTAAATTTTCCAGCCAGACCAAGAGTTCAGTCTGAAACTAAACTGCCGTAATGCTTAGCAGCTGTTCGTAATCACTGTAGCCCTGAAAGATTTTGGCGATGCCATCCTGTTTGAGGGTGCGCATGCCATCTTTCACTGCCTGTTTCTTGATGTCTTCCAGCGGCGCCTTGCGGTAGATCATGGATTGCAGTTCCGGGGTACCGACCAGCACTTCATGCACGCCTACCCGGCCGCGGTAACCGGTGTCGCCGCATTCGGCACAGCCTTTGGCACGATAGAGTTCCACCGCTTCCTTCTGCGCCGTGGTGAAGGGCGGCACGCCGGAGAGCTTCTGCGCCTTGTCGATCACGGCACCGACGCCGATGGCGCTGAAAAAGCCCTCGGCGAAGGAAAAAATCGGCTGCTT
>CAZKJY010000180.1:0-4745 GCA_964553165.1 uncultured Enterobacteriaceae bacterium | reverse complement strand
CGCTTCAAAACGGTTTGTTCGCTGATTACCGTATTCTCTATGAACATCCGCTGACAGCGTCAGAAGGTTTTATTGCTCAGCCAAACTGACTGATAGGGAGCCAGCCTGATCAGCTCCTGCCCTTCTTCGAGTTTGTTGCCCGAAATCAGATCCAGCCAGGTATCCGTTGAAATCAGGTTCAGATTGCTCAGGGCAACTTCCTGCTCAAGCGCGGTGATGTTGTTAAGACAGAAAATACTCTGATCCCGCAACAGGCTCTGCCGCCAGAAGGCAAAAACTTCATCGCCAACATGCAGGGTAAACATGATTGCATTGGGATGAAAGGCCGCCTGTTTTTTGCGGATGGCGATCAGTCGTTTGAGCTCATTCATTACCCGGGCATGGTGACTGTCGCCATTCAGCAAACTTTCAATCTCATCAAGAGGCCAGACCCGGCGATTGATGGCGCGTTTGTTGTTGGTATTGGCGAGCTTTTCATAGTCATTTTCAGTGCCCAGTAAGCTGTGAATATAAAATGCCGGAATACCTTCCAGTGACAGCATGATGCGGTGGATGCAGATGAAGCGCTGCTCCTGTCTGCCATCATCTGGCGAGTCCAGGGTACCCTTCATGGCATCATAGAGGCTGATATTGATTTCGTAGGGACGTTGTTCCCCGTTGTTGCCCAGACTGCGCCAGGACACTGTCCCTCCCGCAAGCTCCATGGCGCCGATCAGGTGCTGAATATCTTCCTCACTGACCAACCCTTCCAGTGGCCGCAGACCAATACCGTCATGGGAAGCGATGAAGTTAAGGAAAGTCGTGCCCTTCTGGGCCGGCGGCATGCTCATGATCCAGCTCTTCAGGGCATGGCAGTTGCCAGTCACCATGGTATTGAGCAGCAGTGGCGGCAATGAAAAGTTATAAATGATATGGGCTTCATTGGCATTGCCGAAATAGGACAGATTTTCCCGGTTGGGGATATTGGTTTCAGTGATGATGATGGTCCCGGGTTTGTAGTACTCAACCAGTGCCCGCAACAGGCGGATAATTTCATGGGTCTGATCCAGGTTCAGACAGCTTGTGCCTGCTTCCTTCCACAGAAAAGCCACCGCATCCAGGCGAAAAATCTGCACCCCATTATCCAGGTACCATTTGATGATGCTGACCATCTCGGCAAGCACATCAGGATTGCGGAAGTCGAGGTCAACCTGGTCATGGCTGAAAGTACACCAGACATATCTGAGGCCTTCCGCCGTCTGCACCTCCCTTAACAGGGGGCTTGCCCGCGGCCGGACTACCTGGCTGGTGTCATAATCCTTATCCACACAAAAGAAATAATCCCTGCCCGGAAGTTTTGACTGCTTGAACTGGCTGAACCACTGACCCAGTGCCGAGCAGTGATTGATAACCAGATCTGCCATGAGTTTGAATTTTCGTGCGATCTGGTCGACATGTTCCCAGGTGCCGAAACTGTCGTTCACCTGCCGGTAATCAATGACCGAAAAGCCGTCATCCGAGCTGAAAGGAAAAAAAGGCAGGATATGCACCCAGGAAATCTTTTCTGAAAAATACCGGGTCAGGAAATAATCCAGGGTTAACAGGGGAGCTTCTCCTTCCCTGACAAAGGTATTGGCATAGGTGATAAGCGCGATATCCTTTTCAGTCCAGTTGTTTTTCAGCCAGCGGGGCTTTTTCGGCTGCTCAGTCAGATCCATCAATTGCAGGAGTCTGCTGCAAAGTACCTCTACATCGTGATCAGGATAGATCCGGCTCAGGTGTCCTGTGACCCGGGTCTGCAGATCCGCTTTCAGTTCGGCAATGTCAGTCATCGCACCTGGCTGAACTCCCTGATATCGTCATCAACGGCCGCAAGGAAACGGCGGCCAATCTGTGGCAGTGCCGAGTTGACCCGGGTCCAGCTGGGAATAAACGGTTTCTCCTGCGGATTATCGAGGAAGTGCAGACCCGCCGTCATAATGTTCTGCGAAAACAGTTCCACCGCTTTTTCTTCCTTGTGAATATCCAGCGTCAGACCATTAATGATGGCATCACTGTGATAGGACTCGACGAAGTCCAGTGCTACCCGCAGATAGGTTGCCTTGATCGTGCGGAAAGTTTCTTCGGAAAACACAACACCGGTTGTGGCCAGCTTGCGGAATACCGCCTTGCTGATATCAATCGACATCTTGTTGAGCCCTGCTTCCTGGTCATCGTAGGACATCTTCTGGTGCTTGTGATCGTAGTTGTCTGCGATATCCACCTGGCAAAGTTTATTGGTGGAATAGTTACGTTTTAATTCCGACAGCACTCCGATTTCCAGCCCCCAGTCACTGGGGATTCTGATGCCCGCCAGTACATCGGCACGCATCGAAAATTCACCGGCCAGCGGATAGCGGTATGAATCCAGGTACTCAATGTAATCGTGCGAACCAATGACCTTGGCAAGACTGCGCAGCAAGGGTGTTACCAGCAGACGGCAAACCCTGCCATTGATCGTGCCGCCGGCAACCCGGGCGTAATAGCCCTTGCAGAATTCATAATCAAACGCAGGATTGGCAATCGGGTAAATCAGACGGGCCAGCATCCCCCGCTCATAGGTGACAATATCGCAGTCATGCAGGGCAATGGCTTCAGCCTTGGCTTCCGCCTGCAGATAGCCCATGCAGTACCAGACATTCCTGCCCTTGCCCAGTTCCCTCGGTGCCAGGCCTACCTCTTTAAGCTCCTGGTCAATGCCCTGCAACCTCGGACCTTCATTCCAGAGCACAACATGCTCCTGCGGCAGGCGGGAGAAAAAGTTCAGGGCCTTTTTGTATTCCTCCTGGGTGGCACGGTCGAGACCAATCACAATCTTGGCCAGGTAGGGGACCTTGCATAATTCATCGACGATGTGCCCGAGCGCCGGCCCTTCCAGTTCTGAATACAGGCAGGGCAATACCAGCGCCATGGGTCTGAGTTTGGCAAATTCCTGCAACTCGGCTTCCAGATCTTCCACTGGTCGCCTGGAAAGATTGTGCAGCGTGGTAATTACCCCATTCTGATAAAAGTCACCCATCTCGCTCCTCCCGCGTTTTATTCATGCCCGGCTTCCAGCCTGGTGAGTAGTTGCAAAACAGCCTGGTTCCAGCCAGCTGGTCCGTAGTCACTGGTTCTGATCAATGCCGGGTGCTGAAAGGCGGGATAGTCTCTGGCTGGCGACTTCACCAGCACCGGATAATCCGCTGCGGCCAGCATTGGCAGATCATTTTCACTGTCTCCCAGCGCGATAACCGTGGGGATGTCATGCGTCTGCTGCTGGTAATAGTCGCGCAGAAAATGGATGGCCTTACCCTTGTCTGCCGTACCGGTGACGTGCCAGAAACGGCCACCCCTGATCAGACGCATGTCATGCTGCTGCAGGCTTTTTCCAAACCGCTGCAGCTGTGTTTCAGAATCTTCCCAATGCAAGGCTTCCGTAAACTCACGCTGCCGGGCCAGCCTGGCGTCCGCCAGTGACAGGCCGGTTTGTTCAGCCACCTGCTCAGGGCTCATGTCATCAAACCCTGTAAACTGATATCCATCACGCGCTCTTAATTCATGTATGACACGTAGTATCTCAGCACGATTCATACCAAGACTGTGAGACGCCAGGATTTTTCCCTGCGGAATGATGATGCCCGCTCCGTTTTCAACGATGAAAGGCGCCTTTGTGTGCAGTTTTTCACGCAGTCTGAGCAACTCAGACCGGGTCTTGCTGCTGTTGAGAATCAGCGGAATCTGGAGAGCCTGCAGACGCTTCAGCGCCGGGTGTGCGGCATCAAAGGAGTAATCGAAGTGATCGAGTAAGGTGGCATCCAGATCGGTAACAACAATCAGTGGGACTTTCATGCTTATCGGTATTCACTTGCAGCTAATCCTTGAGCCTAGGCGCTTGAGCCAGACATGTCTAGTTTTTTGGCCCGGGTAAATTTTCGCCCCTCAATAGTGCAGCTTCTGCACTAAGATGAAAAACACCGGCGGCCATCTTTTGGGGAGTTGATAGCCTCCAGTCTGACATTTCTTTTGCTTTGGCCAGACGCTGTTCATGGCTACATACCGGCCTCCATCTCAGGAAAAGCTTCGGAACACGCCAAAAAACGCACGTCCATGTGCAGGCTCGGAAGGCGACATCCTGTCGCCTTACGGTTCCTCAGCATTTTTCCTGAGACGGAGGCTGGCTAAAACAAAAGAAACGTCAGGCTACTGCATTCCCTGCCCCCTTTTTGCAGTGCTATTTCCTATCGCATACACTGGACGAATCTGACAAGGAGGGAGAACTGGGATGAATGCAAAAAACCTGTACCTGATGTCACTACTGATCCTGGCAGTCGGCCTGATTGTGGGTCTGTTAACACTGGCCGCCCCAGCAGGTGTCTGGCTGGGTCTGTGGGATTTCCGTGGTGGCTTTGCGATTCTGCAGGCAAGCTTTCCCTTTACTTCCTGGATTGCCCTGCTGTGTCTGATACTGGCCTGTGTGCTGAGTGTTCTGGCGCAGATCAACCACACCGGTAATACCACTAAAGTCGCTGCATTGGCATTTACGGGGACCCTGCTGGTTGCCATCGCCTGGTACATTCCCAGCACCTTTGAGGCCCGTCTGAGTTATCCGCGGATTCATGACGTCTCCACTGATGTGGATAACCCCCCGGCATATGTCGCGATTGCCCCGCTGCGGGCGAATGCGCCAAACACCATGGTCTATGGTGCTGCGCAGGGTCTGGAACCCGGTGAAAATGCCCGCCTGC
>CAZKJY010000179.1:0-4781 GCA_964553165.1 uncultured Enterobacteriaceae bacterium | reverse complement strand
GGCTTGAGATCAGTCACCCCGGGCAGAGGGGTAATCATGTGGCCGCCGGTCTCGGTCTGCCACCAGGTATCCATGATCGGGCATTGCTCCTTGCCCACCTGATGGTAATACCACTCCCAGGCTTCCGGATTGATGGGTTCGCCGACAGTCCCCAGAATTCTCAGGGAGTCACGGGAAGTAGACTGCAGAGGGCCGTTCCCCTGGGCCATGAGGGCTCTCAGAGCCGTTGGGGCGGTGTAGAACGAGTTGACCTGATACTGGTCGACAATCTGCCAGAGCCGGCTGGCATCCGGGTAGGTTGGCAGCCCCTCGAACATCATCGTGGTTGCCCCATTGGCAAGCGGGCCGTAGACAATGTAGGAATGACCAGTGACCCAACCGACATCCGCGGCACACCAATAGATGTCACCCTCATGATAATCAAAGACATAGTAATGCGTCATTGCAGCCTGCAGCAGATAGCCGGCACTGGTATGGAGGACGCCTTTGGGTTTTCCCGTGGAGCCTGAGGTATAAAGAATAAACAGGGTGTCTTCGCTGGCCATGCTTTCAGGCTCGCAGGTAGACTCCACTTCAGTCATGGCCTCGTGATACCAGAGGTCACGGTGCGAATTCCACTGGATCGTATTACCAGTACGTCTGACGACCAGTACCGTATGCACGTTGGGACATGCCTCCAGTGCTTTGTCGGTATTTGCTTTCAGAGGAATCAGTCTGCCCCCACGAACTCCCTCGTCAGCGGTAATTACGGCCTGACAATCGGAGTCCAGAATCCGGTCCTTCAGCGACTCCGGTGAAAAACCACCAAAGACGACAGAATGGATGGCACCAATGCGGGCACAAGCAAGCATGGCATAGGCGGCTTCAGGAATCATTGGCATATAGATGCATACCCGATCCCCCTTCTTAACCCCACGCTTCCTGAGAATATTGGCTAACGCACAGACCTGGTCATGCAGTTCCTGATAGCTGATATGCCGGTCAGTGCCCGGTTCATCGCCTACCCAAATGATAGCGGTCTGTTTTGCCCGAGCCGGTAAATGACGGTCAATACAGTTCGTACTGACATTGAGTTTGCCGTCGGCAAACCAGCTGACCTTGCCTTGCGACATGTCACCCTGAAAGACCTCGGAAAAGGGTTCCAGCCAGTCCAGGAAAGTATTGGCCTGCCTTGCCCAGAAGGTCTCCGGGGCCTCAATGGACTCCTGGTAGAGCGAAAGATAATCTTCTTTACTGAGGTGAGCGCGTTTTTTGACGGCTTCGCTGACAGGATAAATATGATGTTCTGACACTGACTACCCCTTTTACAGGTACTGGTTCAGTGCCTTTATTATTTTTGCTTAGGCGGCCTGAACCGGAATCGCATTACTGGAGCGGGTAATAGTATTATTTTCGTCCAGATATACCAAGCGGGGTTTGTAATTGATAAGTTCCTGATCACTGTAGCCACTGTATGCGCAGATAATGATACGGTCGCCGACAGCTGCTTTGTGGGCTGCTGCCCCGTTGATAGAAATGATCCGGGAGCCTGCTTCAGCCCGAATAGCATAGGTGGTAAAACGCTCGCCATTGGTGACGTTATAAATCTGGATTTGTTCGTATTCACGGATGCCGGAGAAATCCAGCAGATCACCATCAATCGCGCAGGAGCCTTCATAATCAAGCTCAGCGTGCGTGACACAGGCGCGATGCAGTTTCGCCTTTAGCATGGTGCTGTTCAAAACAGTAACTCCAAATTAAGCATTTCACCCAAAACGGGGGCGTAATTATCGCTGAAATGGCGTAATCGCGCAAACTCAGTCTTTCAGGTCAAGACCTATATTGTCGATGAGGCGGGTGTTTCCCAGGCTTGCCGCAGTGAGGATACGCAGCTGTCTGTCGCCTGGTTTGGCGTTGTCCAGACTGAGCGGATTACAGATACGAAAATAATCAACCTGCATGCCTGCGGCGGTTATTTGCTGGATTGCTGCCTGCTCAAGTTCCCTGAAACCGGCAGTGGGATTCTGCTGTAATGTCGTGGCCGTCTGTTGCAGGGCAGCATATAGAACAGCAGCCTGTTGCTGTTGTGAAGCAGCCAGGTAATTGTTGCGCGAACTCAATGCCAGTCCTGTAGCTGCACGATAAGTCGGCACATTGACAATGTCTGTGAGTATGTTCAGATCAGCACACATCTTGCGGATAATGGTCAGTTGCTGAAAATCCTTTTCGCCAAAATAGGCTTTCTCAGGCATGCAGATATTCAGCAGTTTGGCAACGACGGTGCAGACGCCGTCAAAATGTCCTGGGCGACTGGCGCCACAAAGTTTCTGACTCAGTTCAGGGACCGAAACACGGGTATCGAGATTGGGACCCTGGGGATAGATTTCTTCCACAGAAGGATAAAAGATGGCATCACAGTCCAGAGCTGTGAGTGACGATTTATCCGCTTCAAAAGTACGGGGGTAACGGGCCAGATCTTCGCCCTGTCCAAACTGGGTTGGATTGACAAAAATGCTGACAATCACAAAATCACAATCCTGCATTGCACGCTTTACCAGCGTCAGGTGTCCATCATGGAGGTTGCCCATGGTTGGCACCAGGCCAATAATCGCATTATTTTTTCTGATACCCGCTAACGCTTGCCTGAGTTCTGCAATGGTTTGAAATATCTGCATGTGCTTACACAGGATTAAGAATAGGTATGTTCTTTTGCAGGAAAAGTTCCGTCCTTGACGGCTTTCACATAGGCCTGTATAGCACCAGGTATCCCATTTACGGATTCTGACAGAAAATTTTTGACAAATTTAGGTGTGATTGGTGAGATTCCAAGCACGTCATGCATGACCATAATCTGCCCATCAACATCTTTACCGGCGCCAATACCTATCACGGGGATAGTCAGTTTTTTACTGATTTTGCTGGCCAGGTCAGCAGGGATACACTCCAGCAGGAGCAGATTGGCGCCATTGTCCTCCAGCATCTGCGCTTCTTCCATCAGGGTATTGGCCTGTTCAGGATCCCGCCCCTGTACCCGGAAACCGCCAAGCCGGTTCACTGACTGCGGTGTCAGTCCCATATGGGCACAGACCGGAATACCCCTTTCTGTGAGCAGCCGAGTACTTTCTGCAATCCAGGCGCCGCCTTCCAGTTTTATGATATTGGCGCCAGCGCGCATCAGTCGTGCGGCGTTCTCCAGTGTCTGACTTTCCGAGGCATAGGACATAAAGGGAAGGTCGGCAATCAAGAGAGCCCCTTTGTTGCCGCGTTTGACGCAGTGCATATGATAAATCATGTCTTCCATGGTGACCGGGATGGTGGAGTCATGTCCCTGCAAGACCATCCCCAGGGAGTCGCCGACCAGTATGACTTCTACACCGGCTTCGCAAAACAGGGTGGTAAAAAGCGCATCATAGGCTGTAATGCAGGCAAACTTCTCCCCGCGGCTTTTCAGTTCCTCAAGTGTATGCAGTGTTACCGTCATCCCGTTTTCCTGATTAAAGCAAGGTGGGCTTTGGATTGAAAAAATGCCGGCTGCCTTTGCGAATACTTTTTATGTGCTCAACCAATTGTTCATAATCCTTGTCATGACTGACCAGGTCAATTTCAGAACTGTTTACTACCAGCAGTGTACTCTCATCGTAATAATGAAAAAAGTTGGTATAGGCATCAATGAGTCGAAGTAGATAGTCCCTTTCTATCAACTGCTCGGCGGGAATACCACGACTCTGAATACGCTCGAACAGGACATCAGCCGGAGCCTGGAGATAGATAACCAGGTCGGGCTTGGGAGCATCAATGGTCAGATGCTGATAGACATTCTCATAAAGCTCGTATTCATCCTTGTCCAGGTTCTGGCTGGCAAAAATTCGGTCTTTTTCAATGAGAAAGTCGGCAACCCTAACAGGTTCGAACATGTCATCCTGTCGCAAATTCTGCAATTGCTGTGCTCTCTGGAACAGAAAAAATAACTGCGTGGCCAGGGCATTCTGGCTTGGGTTCTGATAGAAGCGTTCAAGGAAGGGATTTTCCTCACTGCGCTCAAGTAACATGTCGTAATTGAAGGTTTCTGCCAGTCTTTTTGCCAGGCTGGTTTTCCCGACTCCGATGGGGCCTTCAATCGCAATATAGCGCGGTATGTTCACTGGCTAATTCTCTTGGCGGTACGCTTCGATTTTACCCTGCGCTTTCGGGATTTTGAAATTCGGTTTTTGAGCAGTTGCTCCTGCATGGTTTTTCTGCCCTGAGCATCAGCTGCCTGAAAATCCGTCCACCAGGTACCCAGTCCTGCTAAAGGTTCGCCACTGGCTTCACGAAGCAGGACGAAGTCGTAGGCAGCCCTGAAACGCTTATGTTCCAGCAGCGAAAAGGCACGTCGGCCGGATCGGTGTTCAAGTCGAATCTGGTATTCCCAGATTTCACGCATGGGGATACTGAATCGTTTGGGAATAGCGATTATGTCAAGCTGCTCCCGGATTATGTCTTCAGACGCTCTGTGCATTGCCGGCAAAGGTGGCACATCCGCTCCCAGATAATGGTGATACTGACGCCTGACGGCAGGCCAGAGGATGGCAGCAAGCAAAAAGGCTGGTGTCACACTCTTAGCCTCGCTGATTCGCTTGTCGGTACTTTCGAAAGCGCCTTCCAGCATCAGCAGATCCTGCTTTTCCGCTAAATAGGCTGTGATGGAAGGAAACAAAACCTGGAACACATCAAAGGACAGTAATTGCCTGAAAGTCACCGTCCCGCTGCCATTGAAAAACAGTTTCATGAACTCATCAAAAAGCCGGGCAGGGGGGACCGAT
>CAZKJY010000178.1:0-4786 GCA_964553165.1 uncultured Enterobacteriaceae bacterium | reverse complement strand
AGCGATATCGAGTCTGGGCATCAACCTACACATCGTCCGGGTCGGTTAATACAAATCGGCTGTCGACCCCTTTGAACTGAGTGGCATGTCGGAAGCCGCGCGGGAAAATTATGAACAGCTGCTGGGAGAGCGCTGGCAGTTTTATCTTGAAAACGTCGGCGAACAACGCCAGCTTACCCCGACGCAGATTAATGATCTGATCAACAACCTGGATCAGTATCTGGCGGAGGTGGACGGGGACACTGCCCGCTTCGCGCTCACAAACGGCCTAGTAGATCAGGTCAGCAGTCGACCTGGCATGCGTGATTACCTGATCAGTCGCATCGCCCCGAATGCTGATAACAGCAACTTCCTGCAGGTCTCCCTGGAAGATTATCTGTCAAGACGCCGCCCACCCTTTGGCAGCATTCCAGCCGACAACCAGGTGGGCATCATCGTGGCCAGCGGAACCATCCTCGATGGTGAAGGTGAAGCCGGCAGTATCGGGGGAGATTCACTGGCCATGCTGATTCGTCAGGCCCGGGAAGATGCCAGCATCAAAGCCCTGGTATTGCGTATCGACAGCCCCGGTGGCAGCGCCTACGCCTCTGAAGTGATCCGCCAGCAATTATTGGATTTCAAACAAAGTGGCAAGCCCCTGCTGGTTTCCATGGGCGGTGTTGCCGCCTCGGGGGGCTACTGGATAGCCACGGCAGCGGACCAGATCTGGGCAAGCGAGAGCACAATCACCGGTTCCATCGGCATCTTTGGCATCATTCCAGGCTTCAGTGAATCGCTTGCCAGGCTTGGTATCTATACCGACGGCGTCGGCACCACGGAACAGGCCGGGGCTCTCAGTCTGGTCCGTGAGATGCCCGAAAGTACCCGCAATGCCATTCAGCTGATCATTGAAAACGGTTACCGGCGTTTCCTCAGCATTGTTGCCGAAGCGCGCAACATGAGCCCCGAGGAGGTTGACGCCATTGGTCAGGGTCGCGTCTGGACAGCCACAGCTGCCCGCAATTTTGGCCTTGTCGACAACATTGGTGATCTGGAAGCGACCGTTGCTGCAGCCGCCGCACAGGCCGGAATTGACCGATTCCAGACCCGGCTGATTGCCGAACCACCTTCTGCCGCAGAGCTGTTTTTCCGCAACCTTTCGGACAACCTGAATATCCGCACCTGGTTTGCTTCAGAACAGCCCCTGATGGCAAGCTCGTTCATCCATGCGCTGTACTCGCAGCTGGATGAAGAACTGGGCGTTTTTCTGCAACTCAACGATCCCGCCAATCTGTATTTGCAGTGTTTTGTCTGTACGCAGACTCCCTGATCAGTAACAGCTGTCTCAACACCCGGCAAGCTCTGTAGTCTATATCTCCCGACTGCTGCTCCCCCGCATTCGGCGCTCTGAGCACGCAACTGCAAAATAAACTCATTATCATTAACAATCCCTTTAACGTTAATAAACCGTTCTGTAACAGCTTCTTGCTTAACCTTTATGGTTTTCCCGCACTAGTATGCACCCCTCTTTCAAAATTTGGGGAACTGTTATGAAAGTCTGCAACAAAGCAACACGTAAATTGGCCATCTGTATTGCCCTGGCCGCACAAACCAGCCTGTTGACCGACAGCTTGCTGGGCGCTGAAGCCATCGAAGAAATTATCGTTTTTGGGACCCAGGGTCGGCTTGATTCAGTTTCTGCCAGCCGGCTTGAACTGAGTGTGCTCGAAACGCCGGCAACCGTGGATGTGCTGGATGGCAATGCCATTCGTGCCCGGGTCGACACCAGCATCATGGATGCTGTCACCCGCAGTGCGGGATTTACCAATGAGTCCAACCCCGGCAATGGCCACTCCAGTATCGCCGCCAGAGGATTCAGCGGACAGAACAGCGTTACCAAACTGTACGATGGGACAAATTACTTCACTGCCGCTGGCACCATTACCTTTCCCTTCGATACCTGGAGCATCGAGCAGGTTGAAGTGCTCAAAGGACCTTCGTCGGTGCTTTACGGTCAAGGTGGCATCGGCGGCGCCATCAATGTGATTCCCCGCACGCCGCAATTTGACAGAAGCGCTGCTGTCCGCCTGATTGCCGGGCAGAACAGCAGTCGCTTTATCGGGCTTGATTATACCGATGCCCTGAATGACAGCATGGCCTACAGGCTTGATTACAGCAAACAGCAATCCGACAACTGGGTAAACTTCGGGGAGAGCGAAGCCGAAATGTTCTCCTTCGCCCTGCTCTGGAATCTCAGCAATGATTTCAGACTCTCGGCCCGCTACGACCGTGGCGATCAGTCTCCGATGAAATATTTCGGGGTACCGATAGCCAATGGTGATTTCATCCCTGCCCTGCTTGAATCCAATTTCAATGTCGCCGATGCAATTGTGTCGTATGAAGATGATGCCATCCGCATCAAGGCGGATTGGGATATCGCCGACGATCAGAACCTGCAGACCGAGGTTTTCCGTTTATCCACGGACCGCTCCTGGAGCAACAGCGAGTTTTATACCTATGACAATTCCACCGGCATGGTGGATCGTTTTGATCCGCTGGTGATCGGCCATGACATGTCACACAATGGCCTGCGCAGCAATTACACGATCAATTTTGTCGACAGCGGACTGAAAACCTCAGTTGGCTTTGAACTCAACGACATCTCCTTTGTGCGTCCTACCAATTTTGGTCCGGCCAATCCTGACCCCATCGACTTCAGTAACGATTTTGACACCGTGGATGCCAGCAATTTCCAGCCGGGAACTCTCCTGAATCTGACAGATGCCCCTGTCCTGCTGGATAACCAGTCCGATGTGCGTCAGTGGGCTGTTTTTGGAGAGGCGCAATACGCCCTGACTGACCGACTGGCTCTGGTTGCTGCGCTGCGCTTTGATGATTTTTCGACAGACTATGTACGCCTGGGACAAACGCCGATTGACCAGAGCGCTGATGCCCTGACCGGTCGTATCGGTGCAGTCTTTGATCTGAATGAGACCACTGCTGTCTATGCCCAGTATGGCACTGGCGCCAGTCACCCGAGTAATTCGGTCGTTACTGCATCAGCAGCTAACCGGGAATCGGACCTGATTGAGAGCGAACAGTTTGAAATCGGTATCAAAAACCAGGTCGGCAACAGCCGCCTGCAATGGACCGCGGCCTATTTCGATATCATCAAAAATGATCTGGTTGAAGACGATCCTGACTCGGGCAATCCCAGTGATCTCATCATCATTCCGGAGCAGACATCACGTGGCATTGAACTCGGTATGAACTATGTCTTTGCCAACGGTTTCCAGCTTTACGGCAACCTGTCAAAACTGAATGCCGAAACCGATACTGGTGAGACACCCGTGTACGTGCCCGAGGAAACAGCCAATCTTGGTTTTGCCTGGAACCTGAACAGTGATCTCCTGTGGATTGCGGATGCCCGCTATGTGGGTGAACGCTACCACAGCACCAATCCGATTCCATCCTATACCGTTGTAGACAGTTCCCTGCGCTGGAATTTCAACGAAAATCTCGCGCTGAGTCTGAAGGTGGATAATCTGTTTGATGAGCTTTATGCCTCTTCAAGCTATTACTCCACGACCTGGCTGGTAGGCAAACCCCGTACCTGGAGTCTCGTCGCGGATTTCAGCTTCTAAGCCAAGAAACCCTGATTGTGATTTTACCAATGCCGCCCTTTCAAAGCCCTTTCTCCTCTCTGGAAGGGCGGCAATGCCTATGATTAAATCGCCCGATGGATAGATTCCTGCTTTTAACACATCGTTATCTCGGCATCGGTCTGAGTCTGATACTGCTCTTATGGTGTCTGTCGGGTTTTGTGATGATGTACAAGCCTTATCCTGAACTCAGCCTGGAACAGCAGCTGGAAACACTTGAACCTCTGGATTTCTCCGGCTGTTGTACGCCGCTTCCCGCTGATGAGGGAGACCTGGAACTGTATCAGCAGTTTTATTTGTTGATGGTCAATGGCGTCCCAACCCTGCAGCTTTATACAGGCTTTGGTTCACTGGAAACCGTTAACCTGCATAGCGGCCAATACTTTCAGCAGATTTCCGAATCAGAAGCCATGGCAATTTCACAACGCTATGCTGAAATTCATGGCTATCCCGAACCTGACCTGCTGGGCACGCTGGAAAATGATCAATGGACGGTTTACGGCTCCTATAACCTGCACCGTCCTCTCTACCACTTCAGTGCCAATGATGCAGCGGGAACCCGCTGGTATGTTTCCAGCCGGACAGGAGAAATAGTCCAGCTGGTCACCCGTGAGCAAAGAATCTGGGGCTATCTCGGGGCCGTCATCCACTGGCTTTATCCGACCATGCTCAGGGAGCGTCCGGCACTGTGGAACCAGACGGTGATCTGGCTTTCAGTGCTGGGGACCTTCCTGACCCTGACCGGTCTTTATTTCGGCATCAAACAGTACAGACTGCGTAAGAATGGTCGTCATTCTCCCTATCACGGCTGGATGCTCTGGCATCATTACACCGGACTTGTCTTTGGTTTGATGACATTGACCTGGGTTATCAGCGGTCTGTTTTCCATGCAGCCCTGGGGACTCTTTGAGCCTGCCGGCGCCGGTGCAGAATACAGCCGACTCAGTGCTGGCAACTTAAGCATCAATACGGTCAATGACTCTCTGGCGGCTGTTAGAGCCAGCGGTCTCGACAATGATATCGTTCTGCTGGAAGGAAAAAAGCTCGGCGGCGAGTACACGCTCATCAGCTATGATGCTGATCTGAACAAAACCGTCTATCAGGGGACAAGCATGACGCCGAAGAAATTTACTTCCTCTGAGTTG
>CAZKJY010000177.1:0-4789 GCA_964553165.1 uncultured Enterobacteriaceae bacterium | reverse complement strand
TTCATTGAAACCGTGAGTATCACGATGTACCTCACGCTGGTTGATCAGCGATTTTTTGCTTTCGTGCACAAACTCGATCGGGTCTTCGATGGTAAGAATATGTTCGTATTTGGTGGAATTGATATAGTCGATCATCGCCGCCAGGGTAGTACTTTTACCGGAACCGGTGGGACCCGTAACGGCTACCAGGCCTCGCGGATTATTCGATATCTTTTTAAAGACCTCACCCATCCCCAGTTGCTCCATGCTCAGAACCTTCGATGGAATGGTTCGAAACACAGCAGCCGCACCACGATTCTGTACGAAGGCATTGACCCTGAATCGCGCCAGTCCGGGGATTTCAAAGGAGAAGTCTGATTCAAGAAACTCTTCGTAACCCTTGCGCTGTTTGTCGTTCATGATGTCATAGATAAGTCCGTGGACTTCTTTATGATCCATGGGGTCAACATTGATTCGGCGAATATCACCATCAACACGGATCAGCGGAGGCATGCCTGCAGTAACATGGAGGTCCGAAGCTCCCTGCTGCACACTGAAATTGAGCAGTTCCTGAATATTCATTGGTGGTATTACCCCCTATAATCGGTGTTATCGAATTAGTTGTAATATAGAGTTGTGAGCAAAAACATACCAGAAAAAATCCTCCAAATTCGTGAACGGATTGCCTTCCTTGAAAAACAGTATCTGCGATCTCCGAATTCTGTGAAACTCCTGGCAGTCAGCAAGACCCAGTCTGCTGAAAAAATTCGACAGGCCCTGGCTGCTGACCAGCATGCCTTTGCCGAGAACTATCTGCAAGAGGCACTGGAAAAAATTATTCACCTTAAAGGGGAAGCGATTGAATGGCATTTCATTGGTCCAATTCAGTCCAACAAGACCCGTACCATTGCAGAGCATTTTAGCTGGGTACACAGTGTCGACAGACTAAAGATCGCAAAACGGCTGAGTGAACAACGGCCGGCATCATTACCGCCACTGAAAGTACTCATCCAGGTCAACCTTGATCAGGAAAGCAGTAAATCCGGTGTCAGTCTGGATGACCTGGCACCTCTGGCGCAGGCAATCAGTCCCCTGCACGGCCTTGAGCTTGCCGGACTAATGGCGATTCCAAGCCCCGGCAAGGACTTCCAGGCTCAGCGTGAAGGCTTTCGCAAGCTGAGGCTGGCCAGGGATCACTTACTGACACAGGGTTTTGGTACTTGCCAGGAATTATCCATGGGCATGAGTGCTGATTACGAGGCAGCTATTGCCGAAGGTGCCAGCATTATCCGCATAGGAACAGAAATCTTCGGTCCCCGTCAGGTTTAATAAAAGCTGCAAAGACCCAGTTTAAGGGTCAATTTAAGGTACAATGCGCCCATGAAAATTCAGGACAAGCATATAGCCTTTATAGGTGCCGGCAATATGGCCACCGCCCTGATCCAGGGATTGCTGGCCAAAGGGCTATCCCCTGCCAATATCTGGGCCTCTGATCCGGATACCGGCAAACTGGACGGCCTGACCAATACCCTTGGCATCAATACTTCCGCCAACAACAGGGAAGCGGTTGAGCATGCCGATGTGGTCATTCTTGCGGTAAAGCCCCAGCTCATAAAAGAAGTGCTGAATCCCTTACAGCATACCCTGTGTTCCTGGCCCGTATTGACCATTTCAATTGCAGCCGGCGTGACGATTGAGACCCTGGAACAGCTTATCGCTCCTGATCAATCAATCATACGCTGTATGCCCAATACCCCTGCGCTGGTGCAGGCCGGGGCATCAGCACTCTATGCCAATTCACAGTGCAGTGAAGATGACTGGGCTGTGGCCGAAAAAATTCTGCAGGCAGTCGGTTCAGTGTGCTGGCTGGAGCAAGAGAGCGATATGCATACTGTCACGGCTCTGTCGGGGTCAGGACCGGCCTATTTTTTTCTGTTTATCGAAGCCCTGCGGGATGCCGCCATACAGCATGGACTGGCCGCCGACCTGGCCGACTCTCTGGCAAAACAGACAGCACTCGGTGCGGCAAAACTTGCACTGGAAAGTGAGGATGCCCTTGGTCGCCTGCGACAAAAAGTCACTTCGCCAGGCGGTACTACTGAAGCGGCCTTGAACCAGCTTGAAAAAGATCAGTTCAAAGCTATTATTGCGCGGGCTGTAACTCAGGCCATATCCCGTTCAGAGGAATTGGCGCGTCAGGCAAAATAACCAAGTCGAGAGAAGCATGGAAAGTTCTATAAGCGAAGCACTACATTTAATCATCAACACCGTGGCCGGCCTGTATATCTTTGCGGTACTGGTGCGATTTCTGCTGCAGGCTGCCCGGGCGGATTTTTACAATCCGATTTCGCAGTCCATTGTTAAACTGACAAGCCCCCTGCTGACGCCCCTGCGCAAAATGATCCCGGGTTACCGCGGGCTGGATTTCGCTTCCGTCATTCTAGCGCTGGTGCTGAGCACCCTCGCTTCCTGCATCATGATTATCGCCGGTGGCTTTGCCCTGCCAAACATTGGCAGTATTGTGGCATGGTGCTTCGTTGGTCTGCTGAACTTTATCCTGGAAATATACTTCTGGGGGCTCCTGATCTCCATCATTGCCAGCTGGATCGCCCCCTATAGCGGCAATCCGGCCATCCTGTTAATCCAGCAGCTACTGGAACCCATCATGCGTCGGGTTCACAAAGTCATACCGCCCATGGGCGGTCTGGATTTCTCCCCCATCTTTGTCTTCCTGGGCATACAGGTCGTTGAAATCCTGCTGGTACAGGGACTGGCCCAGAGCCTGCGACTGCCCACCCAGTATGTCATTGGCATCTAAACAAACATGAGCAGGCAGATTCCGCAAAACTCGGTCGGCATCATCAAGCCACAGTGTCTTCATTTCGATGAAGCCCTGACCCTGCGCAGTGGAAAAGTCATTCCTTCCTACGACCTGATGGTCGAAACCTACGGAGAACTGAACCCGGAAAAATCCAATGCGGTGCTGATCTGTCATGCCCTGAGTGGCGATCATCATGCCGCTGGTTATCATGATCCGGACAATGAAGAAGAAAAACCCGGTTGGTGGGATACCTGTATTGGGCCTGGCAAAGCCATTGATACCAACCGGTTTTACGTTGTCTGTCTAAATAATCTAGGTGGTTGCGCCGGCAGTACCGGCCCCAAATCCATCAACCCGGCCAGCGGTAAACCCTTTGGGCCGGACTTTCCCATCGTGACTGTCAGGGACTGGGTCAATTCCCAGGCGCGACTGGCTGATCGTTTGGGCATCCAGCAATGGGCCGCTGTCATTGGCGGCAGTCTGGGGGGCATGCAGGTGCTGCGCTGGGCTATCTCCTATCCGGATCGACTGAGACATGCTGTGGTGATTGCGGCAGCACCCAAGCTGTCGGCACAGAACATTGCCTTCAACGAAGTTGCCAGGCAGTCCATCACCTCGGATCCGGATTTCCATCAGGGCCGGTATTACGAGCATGGCACCTATCCGAAAAAAGGACTGACACTGGCGCGCATGATTGGTCACATCACCTATTTGTCTGAGCATGCCCTGCGCGGCAAGTTCGGCAAGGACTCCCTGAAAGGCGAAAATTTTGGCCGCGATCTGCGCACCGGTAAACTGAATTTTGAATTTGGTGTCGATTTCCAGGTTGAGAGCTATCTTCAATATAAAGGTGAGACCTTTTCCAGTAATTTTGATGCCAATACCTATTTACTGATTACCAAGACGCTGGACTATTTTGATCCGGCTGTTGATTATGATGGCGATCTGAGCAAGGCCTTCGAAAAAGGCAGCTGCAAATTTCTGGTAGTTTCCTTCAGCTCGGACTGGCGCTTTCCGCCGGAAAGGTCACGCGAAATCGTCAACACGCTGCTCAAAGCGAAACGACAGGTTTCCTATCTTGAGGTCGAATCGGATGGCGGCCATGACGCCTTTTTGCTTTCCGATCCCCGCTACATTAACGGCTTAAGTGCCTACCTTTCCGTCGTAGCAGATGAATGCGCGTCAAGGTCAGGAGTGAAGCATGCGGGCTGATCTGTTAATCATCAAAGACTGGATCGAGCCTGGCAGCCGGGTCCTTGACCTGGGCTGTGGTGATGGTTCCTTTCTGGCTTTACTCAAACAGGAAAAGCAGATATTTGACTGCGGCCTTGATCTTGACGCAGACAATATCCAAAAGTGTCTAGAGGCAGGGGTTAATGTCATCGAACAGGATCTGGATAAAGGCCTGCCCAATTTTTCAGAGGCAAGCTTTGATACTGTTTTGCTCACGCAAACCCTGCAGGCTGTTAACCGCCCTGATCTGTTGATTGAGGAAATGCTTCGCGTTGGCAAGAACTGCATCATCACTTTTCCGAATTTTGCTTACTGGCGTTACCGTTATTATTTAATTGGCAAAGGCCGTATGCCGGTCTCCCAGGATATTCCCTATGCCTGGTACGATACCCCAAACATACATTTCTGTACGATCCGGGATTTCGATGCGCTGTGTGCAGAAAGAAAATTCAAGGTCCTGAATCGCAGAGTTGTCGACGACAAGCACAAGCATTCTGCCCTGATGAATCTGTGGCCGAATTTTTTCGGCATTAATGCCATCTACCAGATCACACGATAGCCTATGAAAAGATTCCATAACTCCGGTCTGTTCCTGCTTGGATTGCTCATGCTGTTGACCACCCGCTCCTTTGCCGAAGAACAGCGCTTTGGGGAATACACGGTCAACTATGTTGCCGTGTACAGCAACTTCCTGAGTCCGGAAATTGCCGCACAATACGGTATTGTTCGTTCTGCAAGAAATGCCTTTATCAATAT
>CAZKJY010000176.1:0-4812 GCA_964553165.1 uncultured Enterobacteriaceae bacterium | reverse complement strand
GGGTGATGCCTGGGAGCATGCCGATACACCGGGGTATCCGCAGAGTTTGACGGCGATGGCTTATCGCTTTGCGGTGAATTATGTCATCTATTCAATGACCCATTAGTTTCGAAGCTGCTGCACTCACATAACCTTCGTTAAAAAAGTACTCAGTCGGTCACGTATGACTTATACGTTTCCTCCCTGCGTGCTTTTTTGCCTCGGTTCTGTTTCGTTCGCGACGCTTCTCAGTAGTTTTTAATTTCCCAACTACCATAGTAAGCTTGCCCGTACCCGTAAAGAGAAATAGAAATGAAAAAAATATTAGTTGTTTCGTTTTTACTAATCAGTACTTCTTTATCTTTCCCAGCCAGTGAAGATGATTTGCTGGCGCAGGCGCGTGACATACATGCGCGGGTGCTGACGCTGGATACGCATGTGGATATTCCGTTGAATTTTGCCACCAGTGAACACAGACCGCTGGATGCGGATGCCCAGGTGAATCTGCAGAAAATGCGTGACGGGGGGCTGGATACTGCTTTTTTTATTGTCTATGTCGGACAGGAAACCAGAACGCCGGTCAATTATCTCAATGCCAGGGCAGACGCGCTGGCCAAATTTGATGCGATTCACCGCATGGTAGCGCTGTATCCGGATGAAATCGGTTTTGCCCGCACGGCAGCTGAAGCCAGAGCGCTGCATGGGGAGGGCAAGCTGATCGCCATGATCGGGGTGGAAAACGGTTTCAGCATCGGTCGTGATCTCAGTGTACTGGCTGAATTCAAGGCTCGCGGCGCTTCCTATTTCGGGCTGGTGCATAACGGCAACAATGATATCGGTGATTCAGCGCAGCCGCAGGAGCGCATCGGGGATAACGGGCCCGAGCATGGTGGCCTGAGTGAATTCGGTTACCGGGTTGTTGATGAGCTGAATCGTCTTGGGATTCTGGTGGACATTTCCCATGTTTCCAAACAGACCATGCTGGATGCGACACGACACTCAGCTGTTCCGATTATTGCCTCACATTCCAGTGTCAATGGTGTCTATGTGCATCCCCGTAATCTCGATGATGAACAGCTTGAAGCCATCAGAGAGAATGGTGGCGTTGTCCAGATAGTGGCTTTTGATACCTATCTCAATGAAGGCCGGGGGACAGCCGCCGTTTCCGATCTGGTCGATCATATTGACTATGCGGTTGAAAAAATGGGCGTGGAACATGTGGGAATCTCATCGGATTTTGGCGGTGGCGGTGGCATCGAAGGCTGGAATTCGGCTGAGGAAACCCTGAACGTCACCCTGGAACTTTTGCGTAGAGGCTATACCGAAGCAGAAATTGGCATGATCTGGAGTGGCAATGTGCTAAGGATTCTTGAAGCAGCAGCAAGATTTGCCAATCAATAGTACAAACAATAGTACAGAGAATAATACAGAAGGTCTGATGATGAAAAAATTATCCCTCTTGAGTTTGCTGGTGCTGACAGGTTTTGTTTTTGCCGCAGATGCCGAGTTACCGGCATTCAGTGAGTACAGCCGCGTAGAACACAGTGGTTTGCAGCTGCAAGCCATCGACTTTGATTCCCATCCTGATGCCAGAAACTTCCGAACCCGCCTGGAAGAGAATCTGGGTGGCTACGCCAATTTTGCTGGACACTTTATTCTGACCATGTGGGGCTGCGGCACCATGTGTCAGCAGATCGCCCTGATTGAGGTTGAAACCGGCAAAGTTTTCATGCCGGAAGAATTTGTCAGCAGTTTTGGCGTCTGTTTCAAGGAGAGCAGCTCCCTGTTAATCTTCAATCCGGTGGATAAAATCTTCATTGATGATATGGAAGGCCAGATACCTGCCTGGTTTAATGTCCATTACTACCACTGGAATGGCAGCGAAGCGGAACACCTGCTGGATACCCGTCAACCGGTCGTGGAAGAATGCGAATTCTTTTAAGGCCTTTTCCGGATTTTCGCAATCAACAAACTGAGAATGTGTTCCTGAAAGGGGAGAAAACAATGAACAGGCTGCTAATACTTTCCTTTGTATTCACACTGCTGACCTCTGGTGCATTTTCACAGCCACCAGGAAGCGCTGCTTCTGTGCAGCGGTCAATTATTGATCTGGGTGAGGGATTGTATAAGGTTGAAACCGGTCAGGGTGTTTCACCTGTTTTCATGTTTTTGGCAACTGACGAAGGTATTTTAATCGTGGATCCTCCCAATCCTGAGTCGGCCCAGTGGTTGAATCAGCAACTGGAGACTTTGTATCCGGGTTTGCCTGTGAAATATGTCATTGAAACGCATTACCACTGGGATCACACGAGAGGGGCAAGTGCCTATGTGGATACGGCTACGTTTATCGGGCATGAGAATTTGCCTGAAAATATGCTTGCGGCTATCGCCGATGCTCCTCCTCCCGGCAATACCAGAGATAGCAATGGCGATAATCTTCTGTCCCGGGAAGAAGCACAAACAGGAACCCTGGCTAATTTTGATGCCATGGATTTAGATGGAGACAACTTTCTGACCCAGCAGGAGTTAACCGCCAATACGGTCATACCGGACATTGTTTTTTCTGATGAATTGACCCTGAATTTCGGTGGCAAGACAGTGTCCCTGATCTGGTCAAAGAACAGACATACGAACGACCTGATTGACGTGTTCTTTCCTGACCATGGCGTGCTTTATGCGACAGATTACGTCTGGATAAACCGGATGTGCTGTAATTTCGGCTTTGATGATCGGCCAGTGACAGTCTGGATAGACTCCTTGAGAGCACTGGAAGAACTGCAGTTTACCACCTTGATCAATAGCCACTTTGAAGCGGGAAGCAAAGACGACCTGATAGCTTTCAGACGCTGGCTGGAAGATCTTTACCAGGAGGTAGCCACCGGAGTAGCTAATGGTCAAACGCTTGCCGAGATCCAGGCGAACGCAGCATTAACACGCTATGAGAACTGGGTAAATTATGACACTCAGTTGGCGGCGATGATGGCGTCTGCCTATGCAAGCCTGGTGCGTGAATAGTTCGCTGTCAGCCTGCAGCCCACCCAGGGCCGACTCAAACTATAGTTCAATCCCCGCCAAATCTTCCCGAGGCAGCTCGGCAATTCTTTTTCCTGCTACTAGTGCTGTCAATGACCATGGTTCATCTTCTCTAAAATAAAGCAGGGCCGACTTTCGGGCCAATAAAAAAGCCTGCATGAAGCAGGCTTTTTTGGATATTCCGGGGAACCGGTTTATTGCATTTCAGCAATGAGTCCGTTCAGGCCGCGACCCAGTTGCAGGTCGCCCCAGTGAAATTCATTGCGGAGCATCTGCGCGATGTCATCGGCAGAGGCGCCGGCTGCAATCATCTCACGGGTGCGAATGCGGGTCTGGATGGTGACTTCCCGGAACGCCGCTAAGGTGGCCTTGTTGGTCACCGGACCATGACCGGGAACCACGGTATCAAAATCCAGCATCAGGACGCTGTCCAGGGTCTGGGTCCAGGCGCGGGCGCTGCCGCCACCGGAGTAGTCGATCAGCTGGGGAACATCGTCACCATTGGTGAACATGTCGCCAGTGGCCAGCACCCGATACTCGGGGAAATATACCACCACATCGCCATCGGTATGCGCGCGGCCAAAGCGAAACACTTCAGCAACTTTTCCACCCAGATGGACAAAGGCATGTTCGTCAAGCGTAATATCTGGCAGGCCAGGCTGACTGGCTTCAATCATTTTGCGTCTGGCGTTTTCGGAGGCGACAACAACAGTGCCATCGGCCTGTGCCCTTGGATTACCACCACTGTGGTCACCATGGTAATGGGTATTGATGACATACTTGACGGGCTGGTCGGTGATGGTGCCAAGCAGAGCCATCATGTTGTCGTAGTCCCAGGCGAATTTGTTATCGACCATGATCACGCCGTCATCGGTCAACAGGACCGTGACATTGCCTGGTACAAAAGGGTTGTAGATAACGTAAAGATCATCGGCCAGTTCGATAAGACTCAGATCGGAAGGTTCCGGCGCGAATTGGGCCAGCGTCAGCGGGCTGAGAAGCGTCAGCATAAGAGCTGCACAGAAGTTGGTTATTTTTTTGCAATTCATAATGGTAATCCCTGAGATTTCGAAGACCGCCAGCATAAGCGCTAGCAGCAGAATCATGCAAGCCGGAGACACCGGAAAGACTGTTTTTTTCTTGACATTAATCAGATATTTACCATAATGGCCGCCTGGATTTGGTGGAATGACTGACTGATTTACCCTTCGGTTCAGGCGAGTCCCAAGCGATTCTATAGAATCTTGGTGATTACCCCATATGACCCAACTGAAAGCAGTAGACCTGACGCAAGGTTTTTTTCAGTTCCCTGATGCCTTATCTGGCATAGGTCCCGAGGAGTTCAACCAGAACTCTCCAAATCAGACAGAAGTTAACAGTATTAGGTTAAGCAACATTGATTGTGGACGCATGTTCACAGTGAATGCGTTGCTGTAAGGCCGTTTATAAAGCGGCGCCAAATTTAATGAGGACAAAACCGTGGAAATGTTATCTGGTGGAGAGATGCTGATTCGTGCGCTGCACGATGAAGGCGTGGACCTGATATTCGGCTACCCCGGCGGGGCAGCCCTGCATATTTATGATGCCATATTTAACCAGGATAAGGTCGAACACATTCTGGTGAGGCATGAACAGGCGGCAACGCATGCCGCTGACGGCTATGCGCGTGCAACAGGCAAACCTGGCGTGGTACTGGTAACCTCCGGCCCGGGCGCAACCAATGCCATTACCGGCATCGCAACAGCCTACATGGATTCCATTCCGATGGTGGTGATTTCGGGACAGGTAACCCGTGACGCC
>CAZKJY010000175.1:0-4813 GCA_964553165.1 uncultured Enterobacteriaceae bacterium | reverse complement strand
CTCGCATCCGGTGGAATTCAACCAGAATCTGATTGATGCCTATGCCAGCACACCACAGCTGGTGAGCCATCTGCATCTGCCCATACAGAGTGGATCGGACCGGATCCTGGCCCTGATGAAACGTAACCACACCGTGCTGGAATACAAATCGATCATCCGCAAATTACGAGCGATCCGGCCCAATATCAGTATCAGCTCGGACTTTATCGTCGGTTTTCCGGGCGAAACCGAAAGGGATTTTGAGGACACCATGAACCTGATTGCCGAGATCGGTTTCGACCATTCGTTCAGCTTTATCTACAGTGCCCGTCCCGGCACCCCGGCAGCCGAGCTCAGGGATGATACTGATGAAGCCATTAAAAAACAGCGGCTTGCCATCCTGCAGGCACGCATTCTGCAGCATGCAAACAGCATCTCTGAGGCCATGGTTGGCACAACTGAAACCATCCTGGTTACCGGTCCCTCGAAAAAGGATCCTGGCGAGCTCCAGGGACGAACGGAGAATAACCGGGTCGTCAATTTCAGATCCGAACATCAGGATCTGGTCGGCCACTTGATTCCGGTGAGAATTACGCAGGCTCTGCCAAATTCCCTGCGCGGCGAACCAGTCTGACTTAACTTGTTGAATAACAAAAATTAATCCCTTTTCAGCGATCACTTGCTATACTGCAGGCAAGTGAGGAAATACAGGAGGCAGTGACCCCTTTCAATGGCTTCAGAAACCCAAGCATACCGGCTCAGCCTTGAGCCTGAAAATCCGCAGCGCCTGGCCAATCTCAGTGGCCGTCTCAACGAGCATATTCACCAGATTGAAGAACGACTCCGCATCAAGATCCGCAATCGGGGCAATCTGTTTACCCTGATCGGGGAAGCCGGCGCCGTTGCTGTAGCTTCTCAGGTGCTGGAAGGCCTGTATAAACTTACCGATAACAACGAAGCCCTGAGTCCGTCTCAGGTTCATCTGATCATTCAGGAATACCTGCATGAGGATGCCCTGGAGCAAAACCCTGCGGCTGTTGAGGATGCCGGGGAGCAGACGGTTCAGTTAATCCGCACCCCGAAATGCTCCATCAAACCCCGCAGCCATCACCAGAATGAGTATGTGCGGGCCATCATGCGCAATGATATCAATTTCGGTATCGGCCCGGCCGGCACCGGCAAGACCTATCTTGCTGTGGCCTGTGCGGTGGAAGCGCTGGTAAACGATCGGGTCAGCCGCATTCTCCTGGTTCGTCCTGCGGTGGAAGCCGGTGAAAAACTGGGCTTTCTGCCTGGGGATCTGGCCCAGAAAGTCGACCCCTACCTGCGCCCCCTGTATGACGCCCTCTACGAAATGCTGGGCTTTGAGCGGGTTGCCAAATTGATTGAACGCAACATCATTGAAGTGGCGCCACTGGCCTATATGCGCGGACGCACCCTGAACAATTCCTTTATTATTCTGGACGAAAGCCAGAACACGACTTCTTCGCAGATGAAAATGTTTCTGACCCGTATTGGCTTCGGCTCGACAGCTATTATCACGGGGGACATTACCCAGATTGACCTGCCGAAGGGCGAGCGTTCGGGACTGGTCCATGTCCGCAGCATCCTCAAGGGAACTGAAGGCATCAGCTTTTCCTATTTTGATGCCAAGGATGTGGTCCGGCATCCCATCGTGCAGCGGGTGGTTGAGGCCTATGAGGCACATGACCGGAAAAACATTTCATCCCTGCCCAACAGCGACAAACATGATCAGGAACGCCTGCATGAGCGTGACAATTGAACTCGTGAATGACTCGGGACTCAAGCCGGCACCCAGCAGTCGTGAGTTCCAGCGCTGGGCCGATGCCGCTCTGGCCAGTGTGGAACAGACAGTCAGGCCCGTTGAGATCGGTATCCGTCTGGTCAATGAAGCCGATTCTGCCGAATTGAACCAGCAGTACCGGCACAGACAGGGGGCAACCAATGTCCTCTCATTCAGCTATCCGGATATCCCCGAGCAGACGGGTTCCGCGCTGCTGGGTGACCTGGCCATCTGTTCGCAGGTAGTACAACGAGAAGCAGCCGAACAGCAAAAACCTTTACAGGCTCACTGGGCACACATGACAGTGCATGGCATCCTGCACCTGCTCGGCTACGATCACCAGGATGACTTTGAAGCCGATGAAATGGAAAGACTGGAAGCGGCTATTTTAGGTAATCTGGGATATGCTAATCCCTACAACATTCAAGCAACTGACAAGGTAGAAAGAAAGACACTCTGATGGCAGAAGATCAATCTAGCAGCGATCCGGGGCAACAGTCCTGGATCGATAAAATTAAAGCTTTTTTCGGCGACCAGCTCACAGACAAAAAGAACCTCATTGAACAGATGCGTCTGGCGCAGCAGGCCCAGCTGATAGATGCAGAAGCCCTGAGCATTATTGAGGGCGCGCTTCAGGTAGGCGATATGCAGGTGCGGGAAATCATGATTCCACGCTCACAGATTGCTACCCTGAGTACGAAATCCAGTCTTGAAGACATCCTCAAGATCGTCACCGAGACAGCCCACTCACGGTTTCCCGTGACCGGTGAAAACAGCGATGACGTTATCGGCATCCTGCTTGCCAAGGATCTCATTCCCCTGCTGCTTGAAGCCAATGATGCGACTCGCTTCAACATCAAGGATCTGGTGCGTCAGGCTGCCTTCATCCCTGAATCCAAGCGACTCAATGTCCTGCTCAAGGAGTTCCGTGAAAACCGTAATCATATGGCCATTGTGGTCGATGAATACGGTGGGCTGGCGGGCGCTGTCACCATTGAGGATATTCTCGAGCAGATCGTTGGAGACATTGAGGACGAGCATGACATTGATGAGGAAGATTACATCAAGACCGCTGATGGCGAACGCTATATCGTTAAAGCCATCACGCCACTGGAAGATTTTAACGAGTATTTTCACAGCAGCTTCAGCAGCGAGGAAATGGGCACCATCGGCGGCCTGCTGCTGAATCAGTTCGGCCACATTCCGAGCCGCAATGAACGCATCGGCATTGGTCCCTATGTGTTTAAAATCCTCAATGCTGATGGCCGCAAGATTCGCCTGATCGAAGTCAGTTCCAGCCTGGCGCAACGGTCCGAGAATGAGCCACTTAAGGGATAAGGCAGCTCCCTATCTCCCTGCCTGTCTGGCCATGCTGGCCGGTGCCCTGGTCCCTTTCACGCTGAGTCCCTTCGGCATCTGGCCGCTCGGCCTGTTATCCGTGTTTATCCTTTTATTTTCACTGCAGGACAGCAGTCCTGCCCAGGCTGCACGCCGGGGCTGGTGCTACGGTTTTGGTTTTTTCGGGATTGGTGCTTCCTGGGTCTATGTGAGTATCAACGTCTATGGTAATGCGTCCGGGGGCTTCGCCGCCTTTCTGACCCTGCTCTTTGTCGGCGGGCTGGCGATACTGTTTGCCCTGCAGTGCTGGGTGTATCAACGCTTCTTTTCGCAAGCCCGGCCGGCGCTCGGCTTCGCTGCACTCTGGGTGCTGTTTGAATGGTTACGCAGCTGGCTGTTTACCGGTTTTCCCTGGCTCTATCTGGGTTATGCCCACGTCACAAGCTGGCTGCACCCGCTGGCACCCGTGCTTGGTGTCATGGGCATCAGCTTTGCTGTCGTCCTGCTGGCAGGTCTGCTCTACGAAGTAATGCGGATCTGGCGCCTGCAGAGGGCATCCAGCCCTCTACAGTACGCCTTGTATGGGGTGCTGATGGTACTTTTCACAGTGACAGTACTGCTGCTGGACAGGTTCACCTGGGTCGAAGCCATACCAGACAGGCAGGCCGATGTGGCCCTGGTACAGGCCAATATCGATCAGAACCTTAAATTTGATCCTGCCTACCTGAATGCCGGTCTTAACCTGTATGACAGTCTCACTGAACCCCTGTGGGAAAACGATATTGTCATCTGGCCGGAAACCGCCATTCCCATGCTGTATCAGCGCGCCGGCAATGTGCTCGCTTACTTCGACCAGCAGGCCCGAGCCAACAACAGCAGTCTCGTCAGTGGCATCCTGTTCCGGGAGGACAACAGAACCTATAACAGTATCTCTGCCCTCGGAAATGGCAGTGGCGTCTACCACAAGCAGAAGCTCGTCCCCTTTGGCGAATATGTGCCCCTGGCAACGCTGATGGAACCTGTGCTGAGCATTTTTTCCCTGCCCATGTCCTCACTGAACAGCGGCCCGGCAGATCAGGAACTGCTGTCAGCCTCCGGTTTTACCCTGGCTGCCTATATCTGCTATGAGGTGGTGTATCCGGATTTTGTGCGGCGCCAGGCCCATGAGGCTGATTTTCTGGTGACCATCAGCAATGACACCTGGTTCGGGGCATCCATTGGCCCCTTGCAGCATCTGCAGATGGCCGCCATGCGCGCGCTGGAGAATGGCCGCTACATGGTGCGCGCGACCAGCAATGGTGTCACCGCTTTCATTGACGAAAAGGGGCATATCATTGCGCAGGCCCCGCAGTTCGAGATTGCCACCCTGCATGAAAGCGTTCCTGTCTTCAGGGGGCGAACCCCGTTTTCACGCTGGGGCAGCTGGCCAATTATTCTCATGAGTGCTGCGGTGCTTCTGCTCATCGTGCTTACAAAGCGCAGCGAAAACAGGGCGGAGTAAGCTGGCATGTACAGCCTCTGGGATGTCATCCTTTTCTTTCTGTTTATTCTGCTGGTGGCCTATTGGTGGCGCACTTCCGAGCAAAAGACTTTTGCCATCAACCAGGCCAAACACTATTGTCAGAATCGCCAGCTGCAGTTGCTTGACCAGACACTGCAATTCAAAAAGCTGCAGTTTCACCGTTTTAAAAA
>CAZKJY010000174.1:0-4819 GCA_964553165.1 uncultured Enterobacteriaceae bacterium | reverse complement strand
CACCAGACGGTCCCTGATGGTCAATGCCGCCGCCTGATAGATGTACTGCTCGCCACAGCTGGCCTGCCCCCTCCCGAGGGTTAAATGGTAATGACGCAATAAGTCTCTCTTGACCGAGCGGGTATCCATGCCCAGCCAGGGATAATCATCATCAAAGTTTTTATCCAGTGAACATTTCATAACAGGCTCGCCTCCGGACGCTGCCCTGGATTTTCTGCCAGCAATACTGCAGAAGAATAAGGGTCTAATGTATAGGAATTGTCTTCAAGCATATCTTGATTCTCCGGAATGCCATCGGCATAACGGGTATCCAGCAGGACCTTCCAATGACTCAGGCCTAGGGTTGGCAGGGTAAAACTTCCAGGCATCCGGTCTGCATGAAATATGCACAGAAATGCCTGTCTGCTTTCGCCTGCCCTGGTGCTGATGAGGTAGCCCAGGGTCTTGAGATGATGCTGTTCCCAATGGCCACTCTGCATCAATTCTCCGCCAGGGTTGTACCAGTAAATATTGGTGTCCGCAGGGTCGGATGATTCATGAATGTATTTGTCCTGACTGATCAAAGGATAGGTTTTCCTGATGGCAATCAGATGACGCACAAAGGACAGCATCTGTTTCGATTCCTCCTTCGACTCCTGCCAGTTAATCCAGCTTAGCTCATTATCCTGGCAATACGCATTGTTATTGCCCTGCTGGGTTCGACCAAGTTCATCGCCAGCGCTGAGCATCGGTGTTCCCTGGGACATCAGCAGAGTGACCAGAAAGTTCTTGCGTTGCCGGAAGCGAATGGCCTTGATTTCTTCAATAAAGGTCTCGCCTTCCACGCCAAAGTTGTCGCTGAAATTTTCAGTATGTCCGTCACGATTATCTTCCAGATTGGCTTCATTATGTTTGCGCGAATAACTCACCAGATCATGCAGTGAAAAGCCATCATGGCTGGTGACAAAATTGATGCTGGCAGATGGCCGCCTTCCCGAATGCTCAAAAATGTCACTGGAACCGTGCACGCGGCGTGCAAAATCCGGCAGCACACCTGCATCACCGCGCCAGAATCGGCGCACAGTGTCCCGGTAACGGTCATTCCATTCACACCAGCCCGGCGGGAAATTTCCAAGCTGATATCCCCCCGGTCCGATATCCCAGGGCTCGGCAATAAACTTGGTCCCCTGCAATACAGGATCCTGCAGTATCGCATCAAAAAAACCACTGCACTGATCATAACCATAGGTTTCCCTGCCCAGTGAAGCAGCCAGATCAAACCGAAAGCCATCCACCTGCATGACCTGTACCCAGTAGCGCAGGGAATCCATGATCATTCTGATCACCTGGGGATGCATGACATTCAGGGTATTGCCACAGCCGGAATCATTGATGTAGTAACGCTTGTTCTCAGCCTGCAGCCGGTAATAGGACAGGTTATCAATACCCCTGAAAGAATAGGTCGGCCCCTTGTTGCCTCCTTCCGCCGTATGGTTGTAGGCCACATCAAGAATCACTTCAATATTGGCATCGTGCAGGTGCTCTACCATTTCCCTGAATTCGTAGATGTCAGTCCCGGAAAGATAGGCCCTGTGTGGGGCAAAAAAAGTCAATGCGTTATAGCCCCAGTAATTTGTCTGCCCTTTTTCGATTAAAAAAGGTTCATTCAGAAATCCCTGAACCGGCAACAGTTCCAGACTGGTAATTCCAAGACTTTTTAAATAGCCGATGATGGCCTTACTGCCCAGCCCCCTGAAAGTGCCCTGGATATCTTGAGGCAACTCAGGGTGCAGTTTACTCAGGCCTTTAACATGCGCCTCATAAATAATGGTATCTCTTTTGGGGATACGGTTTTCACCCGGGACGATGCCAATCTTGTCCACCCCGACCACACATTTGGGCATACAGTCTGCGTTGTCACGCGTATCAAAACTCAGATCACCCTCCCTGGCTGCGGGATCATAGGCATAGTGCCTGTCTGTCCAGATGAATTGGCCACAAAGCTGCCGCGCGTAAGGATCCAGCAATAACTTGTTGGGATTAAAACGATGGCCCAGATCCGGCTGATAGGGCCCATACACCCGATAGGCATAGACAGTACCCGGTGTCGCGCCCGGCAGATAACCATGCCAGACCTGATTGGTCTGCTCGGGCAACACATAACGCCGGACTTCTGTACTGCCATCTGCTGAAAACAGGCACAACTCAACTTTTTCGGCATGCGCTGAAAACAGGGCAAAATTGACACCCTGTCCGTCCCAGTAGGCGCCCAGCGGATTTAAGGTCCCGGCATCCAGTCTGCTAGCTTTAATCATGGCTGCTGATATTCCAGATACAGGCAGGCCAGGGGGGGTATCGTGAGATTCAGTGAATGCTCCCGACCATGACTGGGCACAGGTTCAGAACTGACACTGCCAAAATTTCCCTTGCCGCTGCCGCCATACTCACTGCTGTCCGTATTGATGACTTCCCGATAGTTCCCAGGGAGTGACACCCCGATACGATACTGGTGGTGGACAAGCGGCGTCATGTTGAGCAGGATCACCATCGTCTGTGTGTCACTCTTGCGGGCAAAGATAAAGATCGAGTTGTGGTAATTGTCGGCGTCCAGCCATTCAAAACCTTTCGGATCGGTATCGTATTGAAAAAGTGCCGACTGTTTACGGTAAAGATGATTAATATCACTGACAAGGCGTTTCAGTCCCTGATGTGAATCAAACTGCAGCAGGTGCCAGTCCAGACTCTGGTCATGGTTCCACTCATTGCGCTGGGCAAATTCACAGCCCATAAACAGCAGCTTCTTGCCAGGATGTCCCCACATGAAAGCATAGTAGGCTCTCAGGCTGGCAAATTTTTGCCAGTCATCACCGGGTACCCGCTCCAGCAGAGACCGTTTACCATGTACGACCTCATCATGACTCAGGGGCAATATGAAATTTTCCGAATAGGCATAAAGCAGACTGAAGGTCATTTGGTTATGGTGGAATTTCCGGTGCACCGGATCCCGGGATAGATAACTCAGGGTGTCATTCATCCAACCCATGTTCCATTTAAACCCAAATCCAAGACCTCCATTCTCGGTGAAATCGGTGACACCTGGCCATGCTGTCGACTCTTCAGCCACCAGCATAATGCCCGGAAAGTTGAAATAGGCTCGCCCGGTAATCGATCGGAGCAAATCGATAGCCTCGATATTTTCCCGGCCGCCGTACTGATTCGGCAACCATTCCCCGTCCTTGCGGCTGTAATCCAGATACAACATGGAGGCTACTGCGTCAAAGCGCAGACCATCTATATGGAATTCATCAAGCCAGTAAAGGGCATTGCTCAGCAGATAGGAAATGACTTCCCCGCGGCCATAATTGTAGATACAGGTATTCCAGTCCGGGTGAAATCCCTTTTTTGGGTCGGCATGCTCATAAAGATACGTGCCATCAAATCTGGATAGACCGTGCTCATCATTGGGGAAATGACCAGGCACCCAGTCCAGCAGTACCCCCAGCCCGGCCTGATGGGCTGCATTGACAAAATATTTAAAATCCTCGGCATTGCCATAGCGGGACGTGGGCGCGAACATGCCGATCGGTTGATAACCCCAGGAACCGTCAAAGGGATATTCGCTCAGCGGCATGAACTGAATATGGGTAAACCCGAGCTCGACAACATAGGGAATCAGTTCATCAACCAGTTCACGATAGGTCAAGAAACGGTTGCCTGATTCCACCTTACGTTTCCATGAGCCGGCATGCACTTCATAAATACTGACGGGTTGTTGGTGATGCGATTTGCTTTGTCGTGATCTGAGCCAGTCATCATCAGCCCACTTGAACTCACTTTTGACGGGAATAAGTGATGCTGTATCCGGGCGTAGCTGCATTTGCCGGGCATAGGGATCGGCTTTCAGTGGCAAACGCTGACCCTGCTGGTCAATTATTTCGAATTTGTAGGCCTGACCGGGTTCAAGGTCAGGAATGAAGATTTCCCAGACGCCTGCTGCAGGATGTTTACGCATAATATGCACACGCCCATCCCAGTCATTGAAATCCCCAACCACCGAAACCCTTCTGGCATTTGGCGCCCACACGGCAAATAAAATCCCTGCCACACTTTCACAGACACGGTGATTGGCACCCAGAAAATTGTAGGCCTGTTCCTGGGTGCCGTTATTAAGCAGATAGAGATCGCTGTGGCTTAATAGTGATGGAAAGCGATAGGGGTCTTCTTTGAACAACTGTGCCTGGGGATAGGTAACCCTGAGCCGGTAAGGCACTCTCTTCTTTCGGTTCAGCAAGCCACTAAACAGACCTTCGGCATGCAGCCTTTCCAGTTTCAGTAATGATTTTCCGGCACCGGCTGATACTACGGTAATCTCCTCGGCGCCAGGCAGAAAAACACTCAGCTGTTTCTGATCACTGGAATAATCCTGCATACCCAGTACAGCAAAAACATCCACATAATCGCCCCGGATGATTGCGGCAACGCTGGTATCCGGCAGCAGGGCTTTTTGTGCGCTTGATGGCATGATGATTTTCTCTGAGACTTTTGCGCCAGTATTTTTTCCGGCAACTGGTAAGCTTACCATGCAGCCCTGCCTGCCCCGAGAGCGGAGAACACAGGTTTCAGCTCATCCTGTGCCAGAAGTTTGCCGGTTGCAATGGGAATTTTCCTGCGCCAGTTGGTGTATTCAGTATTGGTACCGGGAATATTCACCGGCAATTCCAGTTGTGCCAGGTCATCCAGGGGAATCGATACCATGACAGAGGCACTGCGTGCACAGGCAGTGGCTATCGCTGTTACCAGTTCAATGGCAAAAGCTTCATGGATGTCATTACTGTTCCAG
>CAZKJY010000173.1:0-4882 GCA_964553165.1 uncultured Enterobacteriaceae bacterium | reverse complement strand
ATCTCGGCCTTGCTAAAAGACAAGAAAATCGGCAAAAACATTGTGCCGATTGTGCCGGATGAAGCCCGTACCTTCGGAATGGAGGGCCTGTTCCGGCAGGTTGCCATCTACTCTGCCAAGGGTCAGCTCTATGACCCGGCAGATTCCGGACAGGTGATGTACTATCGCGAGGATATTCAGGGCCAGATACTGGAAGAGGGTATCAATGAAGCCGGTGCCGTTTCTTCCTGGCTGGCGGCAGCCACCTCTTACAGCGTACACAATTACCCGCTGATTCCTTTTTATATTTACTATTCCATGTTCGGTTTCCAGCGAATTGGTGATCTGTGCTGGGCTGCCGGGGATCTGCAGGCTCGCGGCTTCCTGATTGGCGGTACCGCCGGCAGAACCACCCTCAATGGTGAGGGTCTGCAGCATCAGGATGGGCACAGCCATATTCTGGCCAATACCATTCCAAACTGTGTTACCTATGATCCGACTTACGCCTACGAACTGGCTGTCATCATTCAGCATGGCATGAAACGCATGTACCAGGATGATGAAAATGTTTTCTATTACCTGACCACCATGAATGAGAATTATGTCCAGCCTGAGATGCCTAAAGGATCGGAAGAGGGCATCATCAAGGGCATGTATCTGCTCGAAGATGGTGAAAGCAAGCCCTATAAAGTGAGCGGTAACGATAAGCAGCGGGTGCGCCTACTTGGTAGCGGCACCATTCTGCGTGAAGTCAGGGAAGCCGCAGAGATTTTACGTAAAGACTACAAAGTGGCAGTGGATGTCTGGAGTGTTCCGAGTTTTAATGAACTGGCGAGGGATGGTCAGGCCGTGGAACGCTGGAACATGATGCATCCGGAAGAGCAGCCAAAGGTCTCCTATGTGGAAACCTGTCTGGGTGAACGTGAGGGCCCGGTCATTGTTTCCACGGATTACATGAAACTTTACGGCGAACAAATTCGGGCTTTTGTGCCGGCGCCTTTCAAGGTACTGGGGACGGATGGCTTCGGACGCAGTGATGGCCGCCAGAAGCTGCGGCATTTCTTTGAAGTGGATCGTTATTATATTGTCCTGGCCGCCCTCACAGAGCTGGCAAAACTTGGCAGCATTGAAAAGTCCGTGGTTGCCAAGGCGATGAAAAAAATGAAACTGGACCCTGAGAAGGTCAATCCGCTGAAGGCATAGGCATCAAATCCCGTGTTCAAGGCGATGTATAAGGCAAGAGTATTGAAGTAGGAGCAAATGGCAGTGGCCCTGGAAAAAATTACAATTCCTGATTTGGGTGATTCGAAAGATGTCGAAGTCATTGAAATTCTGGTGTCTCCCGGTGACGAGATTCAGGAGAATGATTCACTGCTGACCCTGGAAACGGACAAGGCGGCGATGGAAATTCCGTCCACCAGTGCCGGCATCGTCAAGGAAATCCTGGTCAAGGTCGGCGATACCGTCAATCAGGGTGACGAGTTCATTGTCCTCGAGTCTGCAGGGGATAGCGGCAAGGCTGCAAAAGAGCAGGAAGAAAAACCGGCTAAATCAGAGACTGCTGAAGCATCCAGCAAAAACGAAGAAGCTGAGCAGGACAAAGTCGAAGCGGCTCCAGCCACCGCTGAAATCAAGACAGCGGATATTCAGGTGCCCGATCTGGGGACCGATGATGCGGTTGAAATCATCGACATACTGGTCAAGGTCGGGGACGAAGTTAAGGCAGATGATGGTCTGCTGACTCTGGAAACGGACAAGGCTGCCATGGATGTGCCGGCACCTTTTGCCGGCAAAATCACCGATATCAAAGTCAAAGTGGGCGACACAGTAAAAACCGGCACGGTTATCATGCTTGCCGAAACCCAGTCTGCTTCTACACCAGCAGCCCCCAAACAGGAAAGCAAAGCAAACGAAAAGTCGGCAGCCAGCAAGTCAGAGACTACAGCGTCACCGGTTACGCCCAAAGCGGCGTCTGCTCCTTCAACTCCCGCTGTTACGATAAGCCCGAGCAGTCAGGAAGATGTCTATGCCGGACCTGCAGTGCGCAAACTGGCTCGGGAACTGGGTGTCGATCTGACCCAGGTCAAGGGAACCGGGACCAGGGACCGTATCGTCAAGGAAGATGTGCATGCCTTCGTCAAGCAGGCCATGCAGAGTGGGGCCGCGGGTGGCACAGGGGTCTTCTCGCTGCCGACAGCAAAAGATATCGATTTCAGTCAGTTCGGCGAAATCGAAGAAGTCGACATGAGCAAGTTGCATCAGGTCACGGCCCGCAACATGGCCCAGAACTGGCTGACAGTACCCCATGTCACCCAGTTTGAAGAAGCCGATGTCACTGAGCTTGAGGATTTCAGGGCAGCACAGCAGAAAGAAGCCGATAAACGTGGCATCAAACTGTCGCCACTGCCCTTCATTGTCAAAGCCTGTGCACGCGCGCTGGAAGAATTTCCACAATTCAATGTGTCTTTGCATTCCTCCGGCACCAAACTGATCCAGAAGAAATACATTCATATCGGCGTGGCTGTCGCTACGGCTGAAGGGCTGATGGTGCCAGTCATCCGTGATGCCGATAAGAAGTCCGTCTGGGACATTGCTGCCGAAATTGTTGAGCTGAGCGAACTGGCCAAAGGCCGTAAACTGACCAAGGAGCACATGTCCGGCGGCTGCTTTACGGTGTCCAGCCTGGGTAATATTGGCGGGGTCGGTTTTACCCCCATCGTCAATTCCCCTGAAGTAGGCATACTGGGCGTTTCCAAAACCACTGTGAAGCCAGTGTGGATGGACGGTGAATTCAAACCCCGCAAGATGCTGCCGTTCTCACTTTCCTATGATCATCGCGCGGTGAATGGTGTTGATGGCGGGATGTTCTGTCAGTATCTCAATGGGCTTCTTTCAGACATCCGCCGCATGGTTTTATAGCTATTGCGCTTACGATTTCGTCGTTGAAGCACATATTCCAGTCGGTCACTTACTACTTTGTAAGTTCCCTCCTGAAATCCGTACTTCGCCTCGAACTCGCTGCGCTCATGACGCTATAAAAATATCTAGATTTCCTCTGTTCGTAGCGTTAAGACTGGAAGCTGAAACTCTTCTTAAACCTTTATAACTATTCTTGGCTTGACGATGCTCATGGGCATGAGCCAATATCGCTTAAGTACGATTTAATTAGGGGAAATTGCTCAGGAAGCCATTGAGATGTTTTCTCGCTTTGCTGAAATTCGGGTTAAAGCTAGGTCTGTTTGATGGAATATATGCTTGATAGAGGTCATCAAGCTTTTCCATGATAAGAACTTGGATAATTACCTGCTGGTAATTAAGTATCGTGACGAGTTCCGCAGCGCCGAATTTCAGTGAAGCGAAGATCGAAGGCTGACGAGCAATTCCCAAAAAAAGTAATACACATAGACAGGAACCAACTATGCCATCCTTTGACGTCGTCTCTGAAGTCGATATGCATGAAATGACCAACGCGGTCGATCAGGCCCAGCGTGAAGTCACTAACCGTTTTGATTTCAAGGGCGTTGATGCTTCCTTTGAATTAACGGACTCAGAAATCATACTCAAAGCAGAAGTTGATTTTCAGACGCAACAGATGCTCGACATTCTGCGCAATAAAATGGCCAGTCGCAAAATTGATCAGAAGTGTCTGAAAGTAGGAGACGTTGAGATTTCAGGGCAGCGTGCCATCTTGAAAATCGCCGTGCAACAAGGCATAGAAACAGAAACAGCCCGCAAAATCGTGAAAAAAGTCAAAGACCTGAAAATGAAAGTACAGATTGCCATTCAGGGGGACAAGCTGCGGGTCACAGGCAAGAAGCGCGATGACCTCCAGGACGTGATCGCCGTATTAAGAGAAGATAACTGGGGTCTGCCCCTGCAGTTCAACAATTTCCGGGATTAAACATCCTGCCTGATTTATTCCTGGCAGCGGAACGGACCAGACCAGGCCAGCATGAAGATCAATCTTGAAAATAATCTGGATGAATCTGACCTGGAGATCGTCCGTGCAGGTATGCGTCACTATACAGCCCTGCATGTGCCCTATCAGGATTACCATCCCCTCCAGCTAATCCTTCGTGATGAAAACAACAAACTGCTGGGTGCCGCACTCGGCGAAACCGGCAGGCACTGGTTAAAAATTTCAGTGATCTGGGTCAGTGAAGATTTACGAGGGCAGGGTTATGGCACGAAGCTGCTGCAGGCTATGGAAGAGCAGGCGATTGCCAACGATTGCCAGCAGGCCTTTCTGGATACTTTCAGCTATCAAGCCAGACCTTTCTACGAAAAGCTCGGCTATGAAGTCTTTGGTACTCTTGACGACTATCCCCCGGGTCACAAGCGTTATTTCATGAAAAAGAGGCTGGTGGACTGAAGGGGTTCTATCGCTTCAGGTTTCAGGTTCCAGTCTTAACAGCGCATCCAACTCATCCACCAGATAGGACCAGGCGGCATCATCATCAATGATTTCCTGTAAGAGGGCTGACTGTGCCTGTGTCCAGCAGGGGGCTTCATGGAGTTTAACCGTATCCGGGATAGGGCCATGGGTGGCAACAAAGTGGCGGACTTCCTCATCTGAATGGGGCAGGCCGAGTTGCTTGAACAGATCATTTACGGTGGGGTTGGGCTTTTCCATGGGACCAGCATAACAGTTTAAGACTCAGGTGTCAGAGTCATGACTCAGACACCATTGGAAAACCTGATAAGCCCTTTAGCTTTTCAAAATTGCCCCCATATCATTCAGGAAGTTCCTTAAGGATATTACTGTGCGCTATTTGTTTCTGATTTTTATTGTCATCCCGCTGGCAGAGATGCTGCTGCTTTTTGAAGTGGCAGAACGTATTGGGGGCTGGTCCACTCTCGGACTGGTCGTGCTGACGGCCGTCATCGGTATCCAGATTCTCAA
>CAZKJY010000172.1:0-4921 GCA_964553165.1 uncultured Enterobacteriaceae bacterium | reverse complement strand
GATTCATGGTGGCGCGAATACTGGAACCGAAATTGGCATACTTTTTAATCATGTCAATTTCGGTTCCATTAAAGCGCGGGTCTTGGCGGCCAGCACCAGATTCATGGTGGCGCGAATACTGGAACCGAAATTGGCATACTTTTTAATCATGTCAATTTCGGTTCCATTAAAGCGCGGGTCTTGGCGGCCAGCACCAGATTCATGGTGGCGCGAATACTGGAACCGAAATTGGCATACTTTTTAATCATGTCGGTTGCCAGTTCATCGGAGGGCCTGGTGGCGCGCACAATATCAACAGCATAACGGCTCAGCGAGTCCGAAATAGGCACTTCTCTAACCAGACTTTGAAACTTGATAATCTCTTCTGCAGAGGTACAGGCTTCCACCGGTGGCATATCGATGCTTTTGGTGAAACGGTTAATCACGGCAACTTCCTGTTCGGAATCCAGATAATCCAGAATGACATTAAAAAGGAAACGGTCAAGCTGTGCTTCCGGCAAGGGATAGGTGCCTTCCAGTTCAATCGGGTTTTGCGTAGCCAGCACAATAAAAGGTTTGTCAAGTATGTGATTTTTGCCACGTACGGTGACCGTTTTTTCCTGCATGGCTTCCAGCAGGGCAGCCTGAGTTTTCGGCGGAGTTCGGTTAATTTCATCAGCCAATAAGACATTGGTAAAGACAGGACCTTCGATAAAACGCCATTCACGCTTGCCGGTACTCTGATCTTCTTCGACCATGTCGGTACCTGTTATATCGGTAGGCATCAGGTCAGGGGTAAACTGAATTCGTTTGAAACTTAAACCCAGCGCGCTGGCCAAGGTATGCACCAGCAAGGTTTTTGCAGTACCCGGCATACCGGTGATCAGACAGTGACCGCCAACAAAAAGCGAGATCAGAAGATTTTCTACGACTTCATCCTGGCCGACGATAGTGCCTCTTATCTGCTCACGGATATTGGTAGTTGCCTTTTGGAAGTTCGCAACTAATTCACGTGTTTCATCTGATCCAAAATTTTCTACTTCTTCATTCATATTCCTGCTTCCTGTAAAGGGTTCCTGATTAATTAGTGTTCTTATATTTTTTAATTTTGTGTTCTGCTCAATTCCAGTAAAAGCTGTTGGGCCGGACGGTACTGTGGAGCAATATCCAATGCCGTCATTAAATACTCCATTGATTGTGCCGGTTCATTCAAGGCCTTGTAAGCTGATGCCACACGGTAATTAGCCGTCGCCTGATCCAGCGGGTTTAATGCCAGTCCAACCAGATACTCCTGCAAGGCATCTTCCGGCCGGTTTAATTCAATAAACAGGTCGCCGAGTTTGCCATGAGTTGCTTCATCAAAGGGATCAACATAATGAATATCCCTGAATACGTCGATGGCTTGCGCATGTTGTCCACGGGCAATGTATTCATCGGCAAGTTCTTTTAATGCCCGTGCGGAATAACCGCCAAGTTGCCAGAAGGTTTCAAGGGTTTCAAATTTAAGGTCATCCTGCTCAAGCTGGGCATGTGCCAGCGCCTTCGCTATATAGGGACTGTCCTGCTCAACATAGTCAGGGTAAGTAAAGATCGCCCGGTTGGCGGCAGCGATGGTTGCTTCCCAGTCGCCTGCGCCATAGGCCAGAACGGTTGCCTGCATATCCTGTTGCCAGACAGACAGATTATTCAACAGAGGACCGAACTGAATATCGATATATTGCTTAAAGTGGCGGTCAAACTCATTCTCACTGATACCCAAGGCAGTTTCTATGGCAGTGACTTCATCTGTCCCTTCAACAAACTGGTAAAGCATGTCGACAATTTTATCGTGGCCGTATTCTTCCGAGATGAACTGGAAAATCAAACCTGCCTGCATATAGGAAACAATGACCTGCTCATCATAGGTCGGACGCATAAAGCCATCGTCCAGCTTGGCTACTGGCAGGAAGGCTCCTTCAGCCATGAACTGTAAAACATAAGCCGGGATTTTAATGCCGGGTATCGGGCCGGTATTCCATTCTTCATAAACCGATATGCCTTCACTGTACCAGCGTGGCACACCATGCTCTGAGGCTTCCAAAGTATAAACATGAGCCATTTCGTGCCACAGAGTCGTACCCCAGTGATAGGTCTCATCAGGGTGCCCGGTTGGCGAGTCCATGGCAAACAGATAGCCAAAGGTCACACCTAGTATGCCGACACCAGGCATACCAATAGAACGCACGACAAAGTCTTCATGATTAGGAAAAATTTCAACGATGACCGGCTCCTTGGTCGGGAAGTGATAGCGTTCGGCAAAAGTTGCCATGCTGGCTTCTGCCAGTTCACGCGCATAAGGTTTAAGAACCTCAGCTTCATCACGATCAAGGCGCAATACCAGTTTGGGAATACCATCGCCTTCCGGCGGATCGGGAAAAGTCAGGTCGACAAAATTTTCACTGAAGGTATCCAGCAAACGCATCATATTGAGCGTCGTCGGATTAAAGCCATCACCCTCATAAGCAATTTCAACATGCCGTATACCGGCATCAATCTGGTTCAGACGCAGATAATTCTGGCCAAGTTCCAGATGCGCCGTCCAATGTTCTGGTTCGATATCCACGGCCTTCTTGTAAAGCTCGCCGGATTCAGCATAGCGCCTGATATTTGAGGCAAAGTGTGCGGGAATGGCATAGGCATCACCATAGGCCGGGGCTTCAGCGAGGGCTGCGTCAATATAGGGCTGCACTTCCTCAGTGCGCCGCTCGAGAAATGCCAGGGCGGCTTCCAGAGCATTAATTTCCATTACCGGCAGATCTTCATCATCAACAAGATCCCAGGCTTCATCAAGCATTTCCCGGGCCTGTTCATATTGATCCCGTTCCATGTTGGAATTAATTGACATGATCATTGCGCGTAAGCGGGCGCCGGGTGGCGAGGCAAAATGTGTGCGCACAGCTTCCAGGTGAGCATTAATTTCTTCACCATTGTTACCGGAGCTAAGTGCCTGGGCGGCGCCGATATGTGCCCAGGCATTATCAGGTTCCAGCGCCAGCGCCTGGTTAAAAAAGTTGTAGGCATCCTGATATTGATAGGTGCGCATATAAAGCTCGCCGGTCCTGACCAGGATCATGGCATTGTCCGGATTTGCCTCTGCGGCCTGTTCAAACAGTTCATCGGCAGTGTAGAGATCACCCAGGGCCCACATTGCTTCTGCCTGAATTTCGGGTGGGTTGATACCGCGCACAATGCTCAGATAACAGGCATTGGCTTCAAGACTTTGACCTGACCAATAAAGGTTTTCGCAGTTTAATAAAGTTTCATTATCCAGGGCCCCAAGCAGATGTTCCCTGGCCAGGGTCTGTTCAGTAAATAAACCAGCAAACAAAACAGAACTGCATATCGCACTATAAGCCACTAGCGGAGCCAGACGATTCTGAGACTTAGTGTTTCTTGCTTTCACGACTTCGGGTTTACCTTTGCTATGTATTACTCACTGCTTAGCTGATCGATTTCTTCATTGATTCTGGCGGACTGCAAGATCAGTGCCTGCAGTTGCTCGATATATTCTGCATTACTCATTTCGCCGCGGCGGAGCTGCAGGCTTTCAATTTGGCGGTCAACCTCCAGGCTTTGTTCCTGCAGTTCCGCAATTCGTGGATTTTCAGTAGAGATAACGACAGGGTTAATACGCGCCAAAGTAAACTGGGCGGCACCGTCGCCACTGATTTCGGCATGTTCGGTTGCAAGCTGGCCCTGACTTTCAAAATATTCTTCCACCTGGCGTTGCGCATAACTGAAGGCTTCTTCGATGCTGATGCTGTTGTTTTTATTTAAATCGGCGTCTTCACTGCTCAGGGCTTCGACAAAATATTTACCGAAGAAGGTTGCGTTTTTCTCGTTACCATTGCGTGTTGCAGTAACCAGAATTCTATTTTCATTTTGCAGGGGTTCAAGCAGAGCGCCACTGGTACTGGAAGTGTTTAGCAGGAAATGGTTTTGTCCGGGAAAGGCATTCATGATGCCAAGGATGTCATCAGTGGTGATATCCAAACCGGGGATATTAAATTTATATTCCTCGCCATCAAAACTCCCATGACCGATCAGATAAATAGCTGCCCGGTCATCTTCATTCATACCGACACTAAGTTCAGAAAAATGCGCTAAAAGATTTTCCCGGGTGGCGTCAGTGCCGCTGAATAAAGTGATGTTTTCGCTATCGGTTAACGATGCTGAAGCTTCTGCAATCGTCTGACTTTGTTCGTGAAAGTTTTCCTCAAAGGCCGGCTCTCCACCGAGGCCCTGCACAATGGTTACGTAGAGTGCGGCTTGTGCATTAAAGGATAGTGCTGACAGGGCTACAGACAGGAGAGCTGAGCTGGCTACTATAAAGGACCTCATCAGATTGTTCTCCAGCGTCTTCGTAGCAGCCACTCTGCGGCTTTTAATAAAATCAGCAGTATAAAAATAATTGGTGCATCCCAGAGATAGCGGATGTCCTGCTCAGTGATGCCAGCTGTAGAGTATGAAATGGCTTCTGGCAGTTCATCCCAATCCTGGGCCTGCCAGTATTGACCACCGGTCACTGCCGCAAGGTTTTCAAGCAAATCCCGATTCTGCCGGATGGCAAAGGCTTCCTGGTTTTGTTCATAACGAATGGCAGAACGGACCGAGCTGACAGGAGTATTTCCGACGCGGGAAATTGCTTCTATCGAAAACAAGCCGGTATCGACAGGATTGAAACTGGCTTCATAGACGCCGGGCTGATTACTGGAAGGTAATAGTTCCAGTGTCATTGCCGGGCCATATTCGGAAGAGACCACAGCAGAAACAGCCAGACCCTGGTTTTCTTCAGCGTCTGAATCCCGCACTTGTGCACGAACACGAATCTCCTCATTCTCTATCTTGGTACTCAACTCAAAAGGCAGCGGTGAATTGACTACCAGGCCGCGGGCTAACTGAC
>CAZKJY010000171.1:0-5012 GCA_964553165.1 uncultured Enterobacteriaceae bacterium | reverse complement strand
TTTTTCCCCAGCATGCGCTGGTAGCGGGAGATCACATCGCCAATCGTGTAATTGCGCACATGGCCCATGTGCAGCTTGCCGCTGGGATAGGGGAACATCGACAGGCAGTAAAATTTTTCCCGCGCAGGATCTTCCGAGACCTTGAAACTTTGTGCCTGGTTCCAGTAGGACTGTGCCGACTGTTCGACGTCCAGAGGTGAATAATCTTCACTGATTTGTAATGCCATGTGCCTGCTTAGCTTGAGTTTTTGCCTGAAAAAATGAGGGCATAGCATACCGTAGAAGCGCCTGTAACGGTAGCGGTGGCGAGGGCCTGAGAACGCTAAAATTCGCTGGATGGGAGTTTGGGGCTTTACACCTTCCTCCCTTCGATCTTCCCTTCATCCCTGATTGGTACTGCGGCAAAAGCGTACGGCCCAGCCACTCACATGGATGAATATGGAATAAAGTGACTCGCAAGTGCTGGCACGCCCTTTGCCCTTCAATCTTCCCTGTACCCAGCTTCGGCGCTGCGGAACTCGTCGCTACGCGACTCAGATAGTCCTCGCTTGTCTCCGAACAGGGATGAGGGAAACAGCATCTCAATGGGAGTCAGGTGTAAACCCGCAAGCTCATCGCAGCAAAAGCAACGTTGGATACCTGAGGATTTGACGTGCCCAGAGAGAAAACATGTTGAAACACGCCAAAAAGCGCACATCCATGTGCAGGCTCGGATGGCGTATCTGACCGCCATGGATGGCGGGCATGTCGGAATTGCACGAGCCATTTACGGCCTGTCGCCATACGCTTTCACATGCTTTTCTCTCTGGGCGCTAATTACCCTAACAAGGTTTTTTCTACGTTATAAAGGAGTGTGTGTATTAAATGTACTACTGTTTTCAGAAAAATTTATAATTATGGTTGTCAGTGACGACTGGCTATAATGAGTCTGCTTGTTTGGGTGTGAAGGGAAAATACCTTTCGCTTGAATGGGAAGCCGGTGAGAATCCGGCGCTGCCCCCGCAACGGTAAGAGTCCAGGTGACTTAAGCCCGATACCAGCCCGACAGGAACCAACACGATGATGCGGAGGGCGTCGTCAGGGTAGTGATTTTCCTGCCTGCTTTTCCCTCCCTCAATCGCAACAGCCAATACAACAGAGCGATGAGGATATTCATGAAAATAAATAAGCAAGTCTTGCTGATTAGCATACTGGCAATGCCGGTGCAGGCGCAGACCGAAGTCGACCCGGAGGAAATTACCGTCAGTGCCAGCAGAGTCCAGCGCCCCCTGCAGGAAGTCGGCGTCTCCATTGATGTACTCGATGCCGAACAGCTTGAAGCCTTCACCGCTGTACCCTTGACGGAAGTCCTGAGCCAGTTAATGGGTCTGTCCCTCAGTAACAGTGGGGGGGCCGGTAAACAAAGCAGCGTGCGGATTCGGGGGGAGGAAGCCTACCGCACAAGGGTGCTGCTGGATGGCGTGGAGGTTTCGGATACGTCATCAACCCAGATTCAGCCGCAAATCGAGCATTACCTGACAGCAGGCGTGGAACGTGTTGAAGTCCTGCGTGGACCGCAGGGGATGATGTATGGTGCCGATGCCGGGGGTGTCGTCAACATCATTACCCGGCGTGTGGAAGAAGGCCATGCCGGCAACATCAGTATTAATGGTGGTTCGGATAAATCGCGTCAGCTGCATGCCGGTGCAGCCGGACGCAGCAAGCGTGTCGAGTACAGTCTGCAGCTGACCGATTTCAGCACTGAGGGCTTCAATGCCAGTAAACTTGATCGAGTCGTTCAGGATGATGATGGCTATGACAATCGTACGACACGGATAAACCTGGGCTATCAGCTTAATGACAGCTGGCAGCTGGACGGGGGCATGCACCGGATAGACAGTGAAACCGAATTTGATAACTGTTTCGGTCCCAGTGGTCCCAGCCATGCCTGCGAGTCTGAATTCCTGCAGGATAACCTGCAGTTGCGGCTAAGGTCGGAAAGTGATTATTTTTCCCAGCAACTATCCTGGCAGGGCAGCAATACGCGTCGTACTACCAGAGGCGAGGGTACGAGCGTCCTGGATACGGAAGGCGTTCTCAATCAACTGCTCTATACTGGCGATCTTGCCGTGAGTGCTGAGAGTAATCTCCTTTTTGGTCTGGATTACCAGCGGGCCAGACTGGACGAGTCTGCCCAGCAGTATGATCGTGAGCAGCAGGCAGTGTTTGCTGAATGGCGCGATAAACTTGGCAGTTCCTACTATTACAATGTAGGCATACGACGGGATGACAATGATGATTTTGGTATTCACAACAGCTACCGGCTGAGCATGGCCTACCTGCTGGACTGGCAGGAGATCAGTCTGAAATTAAAAGCTAGTGCCGGGAATGGTTTTCGCGCGCCGAGTCTTTATGAACTAGCCTACAACCGCGGTCCTTTTGCCTCTCCGCCTGCTTCATCGCTTGCCCTGCAGGAAGAACACAGCCAGGGTTTTGACACCGGTTTTGAACTGCAGCTGGCAGAGACGGAAATAGAGGCCATTTACTTCAGTCAGACGGTATCTGAGGCGATTGAATTTGATCTGAGCAGCTTTTCAGGCTATCTCCAGCGCCAGGGCGAAAGTCAGTCTCAGGGACTGGAACTCTCCTTGCGGCAGACACTGACAGCGGATCTTGAGGTTGATATCAACTATACCTATAACGATACAGAGGATCCCCGCGGACAGCAGCGCATACGGCGACCCCGGGAGATGGCGAATCTGATTCTGTCCTACCGGCACCCCGGGCAGCGTCTGAGGATGGACCTGCGCTGGCAATACCGTGCCGGCATCAGTGATGAATATTTTGATGCCACTCTGTTCAGCAATGTCCGCACCCAACTGGATGATTATCAGACAGCGAGCCTGTTTGTTTCCTATCAGCTCAATGAGTCACTGAGCCTGTTTGCACGAGGAGATAATCTTTTTAATCAGGATTATGAAGAAATCTTCAATTACAATGTGGCGGGACGAAACATCATCGTGGGAGCAACTTTCAGTTTTTAACCTGACATGAGTGACAGCAACAGCAAGCATAAAAAGCGCATGCAGGCCCTGAAGGCACGTGTTGACAGTGGCATTGAAGCAGCGAGTGAGGATCGGGGACTGTGTCTCCTGCTTACCGGTGATGGCAAGGCCAAAAGCAGCTCTGCCTTCGGCATGGTGATGCGCTCGCTGGGCTATGGCAAGACTGTTGCGATCGTCCAGTTCATCAAGGGGCAGCAGGCATCCGGTGAGGAAATCTATATCCGTGAGCGGCATCCGGAAATCCCTTTTTACCAGATGGGGACTGGTTTTACCTGGGATACCCAGGACAGGGAAGCTGACAGGCAGGCCGCCCTTGAAACCTGGCAGCGGGCGCTGGAACTGCTGCAGGATGAGTCTATGCACCTGCTGGTGCTTGATGAACTGACCTATATGCTGGCTTTTGATTATCTGGATGAAACGGAGGTACTGAGTGCCATCCGCTCCCGTCCGCCCCGGCAGCATGTCGTCATTACCGGCAGAGGAGGTGGTAAGGCATTGAGAGAAGTCGCAGATACAGTTGCCGAAGTGAAGAATATCAAGCATGCTTTCGAGTCTGGGGTCCGGGCACAAGAGGGGATAGATTTCTGATGCAGGCTGATTCTTCCAATGAGGTAAGCGTTATCAACTATTTACGTGATTTTATCCGGCTGGAATCCGCAGGCGGTATTCTGTTACTGGCGGCAACCATTCTGGCGATGATCCTGAATAACTCCCCCCTGGCGGGTCTGGATAACCTGCTGCTGGAAACCACGGTAGCCGTCCAGGTAGGTGATCTGCTGATCAGCAAACCCCTGATCCTTTGGGTCAATGACGGGTTGATGGCTATTTTCTTTTTTCTGATCGGGCTGGAGATCAAGCGTGAAATTGTGGAAGGTGAACTGTCGTCATTGAGACAGATTGTACTTCCGGGCCTGGGGGCAGTCGGCGGCATTGTGGTCCCGGCACTGATTTACTTTCTGTTCAACCGGGGAGATCAGGCAGCCATCGATGGCTGGGCCATCCCAGTTGCTACGGATATTGCTTTCGCACTGGCAGTGCTGGGTGTGTTTGGGTCCAGAGTGCCCAGCGCACTGAAAATATTTCTGCTTACCCTGGCGATATTTGATGATCTCGCCGCCATTGTCATTATTGCCGTGTTTTATTCCGGAGATTTATCGGAGCAGGCTCTCTGGATTGCGTCAGCAGTGCTGGTGATTGCGGTACTGATGAACCGCTTTGGCGTGTCGAATATTGCTGCCTATATTTTTCTTGGCATCATACTCTGGGTATCCGTTCTCAAGTCCGGCGTGCATGCCACCCTGGCCGGTGTGTTGATTGCTTTCTGCATACCGATGCGTGACAAGACCGGTCATTCACCGGTGAAAGAGCTGGAGCATGATCTACATGCCCCCGTAGCTTTTATGATTTTACCGCTGTTTGCCTTCGCGAATGCCGGGCTGTCTTTTGCCGGCATGGGCATGGACGACCTGTTACATCCAGTGACGATGGGGGTCATGGCAGGCCTGGTGCTTGGCAAGCCCCTGGGCATTCTCCTGTTCATCGGGGCAGGGGTTGTATTGGGACTGGTGAAACTGCCCAGGGAAGTAAACTGGTTTCAACTGAGTGCAGTTGCCTGTGCCTGTGGAATTGGCTTTACCATGAGCCTGTTTATTTCCGGTCTGGCGTTTGAACAGGCAGGCGGTGACAGGTTTGTTGGTGACCGCCTCGGGATTGTGATTGGTTCTGCAGTCTCAGCCGGATTGGCCTTTGTCCTGCTGCAGCTCAGCCTGCCAGGAGGAAGGCACGAGGCCAGTGAGGAATATCCTGGAGCGGTAGAAGGCTTAGATCAGGTTTAGGTAAAAGTAAACGTTACAGGTTTTTGGAAAATACGGTTTTTTCCAGCATGTGCCGATAGTAACTTTCCGCTTCGGATTCGCTTGCCAATTGTTTGAACAGGGTTTCCGCCTTGTCGAAATTCTTGTCGTAGTA
>CAZKJY010000170.1:0-5015 GCA_964553165.1 uncultured Enterobacteriaceae bacterium | reverse complement strand
CCGGTGCAGAAGCTGAGCCTTTCCGGGTCTGGCTGGAGAACTGGTCCCTGGCCTGGGGTCCGTCTGCGCAGGGAGGTTTTCCCTGGTATCTGTCCATCAGAGATGAGGCTTTCGAACTCTCCCTGCAGCTGGAGCCACTAAAAGCACCTGTCCTGCAGGGTGACCAGGGACTCAGCCAGAAGAGTCCGGAACCCGGCAATGCCTCCTACTATTACAGCATAAGCCGTCTGGCCAGCAGGGGCACACTGGTCCTGGCTGGCCAAACCTTTGAACTCAGCGGCAGCAGCTGGCTTGACCGTGAATGGAGTACGTCGGCACTGGCAGATGACCAGAGCGGCTGGGACTGGTTTTCCCTGCAGTTCGATGAGGGACAGGAACTCATGTACTATCAGCTGCGCGATAAGGCGGGCAATGCCCATCCCAACAGCGACGGCAACTGGACCAGCGTCGATGCGCAACAGACCCGCATTGCACAGGACGAGATTGTTCTGGAGGAGTTAAGGACCTGGACCGCACCCAACGGCGTGAACTACGCCACTGAATGGCTGCTGACCTACCGCGATCAGCGCTGGCTCATCCGAGCCCTGGTTGAGGACCAGTTCATGAACCTGAGTGTCCCCTACTGGGAGGGTGCTGTGGAAATCCTTGATCCTGATAGTGAGGAAAATCTGGGTTACGGCTATCTGGAGATGGTGCGCAGTCCCTGAGCTGTTGACTGATCGAAAGAAATTAGCTTTTTCGACACTAACTGAAATTCAGCTGTCAAACACGAGTGATTCTCATTACTAATTTCGGTAGAATTCATACTTTTTACAGATTTTCCTTGTAGAGTCACAGACTTATTGCGACTTACAAGAAAAATAAATCGGCATAGGATAACCGCATGAAACTGCCTGTCAGGCTCGGACTCGCTTTGTCCGTCTCGTTAGCTGTCACCGCTCAAGCACAGCAAAACAACCCGGAAGGCTTAAAAGAGTTCCGCGCGACCCGGGTGGATACCGCGCCTGTGCTGGATGGCCGACTCGATGATGCGGTCTGGCAACGCTCGGAAATGATTGATGATTTTCATCAAATCAGACCCGGTGATGGCACTGAGCCTTCCGAGCGCACAGAAGTCTACATGGTCTATACCGAGGATGCGCTCTATATCGGCGCACGCATGTATGACTCCAATCCTGAATTGATCGCCGCCCCGGTGATTCGTCATAATCAGGGTCTGCCCGGTGATGACCGCCTGGTAATCATTCTCGATCCTTTCAATACCCGTCGGGTGGGTTATCGCTTTGAAACCAACCTGAATGGGGTTCGCCATGACGCCCTGTACGAAAACATCACCTCCTTTACCGGTGACTGGGTGGCTATCTGGGATGTCGCCACCGACACCTTTGATCAGGGCTGGATCGCGGAAGTTGAAATCCCATTTAAAACCCTGCCCTTCGACCCGAATATTGATACCTGGGGTTTTAATTTTGGTCGCGGCATCCGGCGACGCAGTGAGGAGATGGCCTGGGTAAGCTATAACCGTACCTACAATCCCAGTATTGTTGGTCTGGCCACCGGTCTGGAAGGCATGAATCAGGGAGTGGGTCTCGATATTGTTCCCACATTGACGATGAATGAGCGACGCACCTTCAATCCCGGCGACAAGGAAAGCGACTTTGACCCTTCCCTTGATGTGTTCTATCGGCTGACCCCGTCCCTGAATGCTGCGCTGACGGTAAATACCGATTTTTCCTCCGCTGATGTCGATAACCGCCAGGTCAATCTGACCCGGTTTAATTTATTTTTCCCTGAGCGGCGCGACTTCTTCCTCAACGATTCCGACCTGTTCCAGTTTGGCAATATCAGTAACACCGGCTCGCAAAACCAGGCCGGTTCCCGAGGAGCCAGAGAAAATGCCCGCCCCTACTTCTCCCGGACAATCGGTATCGGTTCCAGCGGCGAAGAGGTCGACCTGAAATACGGTGGCAGAATCAGTGGCCGCGTCGGACGCTGGAATATCGGGACCCTGGCTGTACGACAGGATGCTTCGGCGAACGTGGATACCTCTGACCTGTTTGTCGGACGTTTCTCGGCGAATGTCCTGGATGAATCCACCCTCGGATTTATCGTGACAGATGGTGACCCCCAGTCCAATCTGGACAACACGGTTTACGGAGCCGATTTCAGATATCTGAATACCCAGCTTGCCAGTGGCCGCCAGGTTGAAGGCAACATCTGGTATCAGCAGTCTGACACCCCCGGACTGGAGGGTGATGATGCCTCCTGGGGCGTCAATATCTCCTCCCCAAACAATACTGGTTTAAGGGGGGAGATCGGTATCAAGGAAGTCCAGCGGAATTTTAATCCCGCCCTGGGCTTCGTCAATCGCAGCAATGTCAGGGATTATTCCGGCAGGGTCGGCTATACCCACTTCTACAACAGCGATCTTTTCCAGCAGTCCTACAGCGGACTGGATGTCTTCAGAGGCGAACTAATTGACGGAGGCCTGCAAAGCGAGGTGCTTAAATTCCGCTTCCTGGAAATGGAAACCAACGCCAGAGATTCGTTTGATCTTGGGTATACCCGCTATAAGGAAGTGGTGCGGACACCATTTACCATTTACTCTGAGCCCACCCGTTCAGTCGCCATTCCTGCCGGCGACTATTCCTATCAGACCTTTGACTTCAGTCTTGGGACAGGTAACCAGCGTGAGTTTTCCGCCAGTATAAGATCGGAATTTGGTGATTTTTATAATGGTGACCAGCTCGGTATCTTTACCTCGTTTAACTGGAACCAGTCAAAGAACTTTGCCATGGAGCTGAATTACGACTGGACCGATATCAGCCTGCCCCAGGGAGAGTTCACGGCGCGACTGACCAGCCTGAATACCCAGGTGGCATTCACCACCAATTTATACTGGATCAGCCTCTTGCAGTACGACAATATCTCGGAAAATATGGGGCTGAATACGCGAGTGCAGTGGATCCCGGAAGCAGGCCAGGAAGCCCTGATCGTTTTAAATTACAACATGCAGGACACAGACAAGGACAACACATTCCATACTGCGTTGTCAGATCTCAGCATCCGGTTCAGATATACGTTCCGGTATTAGCACCTAGCTGTCTGGCTGTTGTTAAACCGGAAAGTATTCAGAAACCCTGAATTAGAGATTCGTTTACAGGGTGGCAATAAAGTAGGCAATGGTCGAGATGACAGTGCCAATAACGGAGTACTTGAGGACTTTCCGGAAACGGAACTTGTTTGGCAGCAAAAGCACAAATCCGGCCAGGGAAAAAATTGTCAGGATGATGGCGCTGACATCAATCAGGGCGTTCCAGACAAGATGGGTATAACGGCCTTTATGCAGATCGTTGAGTACGGCCACCAGACCGTAATCGGTATTTTCTGTATAAACCTCATTGAAATCGTGATCGAATTCAACGAGTGCCACCCGGCCCGGTCCATCATAGTTGATGGTCAGGAAGGGGTCGTCATAAACAACATTGGCGAATTCAAGACGGATATTGAATTCGGCTTTGAGCCAGGCAGCAAGTTCGGGTGACTGGGCAATCATCCCCTCTTCGTTGCGGGGAAGATCCGGCAGAGCCTCCAGGGTACGACTTTCAGTCTGAGGTTCACCTGTCATCAGCTCGGCATGATTGAGCGTGATCCCGGTAATTGAAAAGAAGACCAGCACAATGAGCAGGGCGATTGAAAGGTAAACATGGACGGTTCGTGACCAATTCACGAGAGTTCTATTTATTGCCATAATTTTGCTGTTTAATTGACGACGATTATTTTTATCATTGATTTAAAAGAGCATGAACAAGACCAATAACATTCTCGCTTTTCCCCGATGCATGGCTGCAAGCCGGGCATTATGCTGTATTTTGCTCTTCTCTGCATCCGTTATGGCCCTGCTGACACCCACTGCCCTGCAGGCACAGGAGCTGTCACGCCATTACGAAAATGTCCTGGGCACTTCGCTGGACATCACCATTTACGGGGTCGATCAGGCCACTGCGGAAGCGGCTATAGAAACTGCTGTCAGTGAAATTGCCCGACTGGAACAAGTCCTGAGCTCCTATCGTGATGACAGCGAATTGATGCAGCTGAATACCACCAGAAGCCTTGAGAATGCTTCCCAGGCTCTGCTGGACGTTGTCGCTGCCTGCGAAGACTGGCTGGAAAGAAGCGAAGGCAATTTTTCCTGCCGCCTGGGCGAGGTCATCGCCTTCTGGGATGCCGCCGAAGAAGCCCAGCAGGTCCCCAGTCGTAACGATGCGGTTGCTGTCGCACGGGCTGCCCGAGTCGGAGAACTGACGATTACCGGCAACAGTATCAGCCTGGGTGAAGGTATTTCCCTGGAGCCTTCCGGTCTGGCCAAAGGCTATGTGATTGATCAGGGTATGGCCGTGCTGCGTCGCGAACTGCCGGATGCCCCTGCCATCAAGCTGGATATAGGCGGCGATGCTGTTTACTGGGGCGTACCACCCGGCACTGGAGGCTGGGATGTCAAAGTAGCAGACCCCGAGAACACCTCGGATAACGGCAATTTTGTCAGCGCCCTCTCACTGGATTCCAAAGCCATCGCCACCAGCGGGCACAACAGCCGTACCCGGCAGATTCTGATGCGCGAATTCAGCCACATTATCATCCCGCAAAGCGGCTGGCCTGTTTTTAACGGGATCTATGCGGTGGTCATCGCCGATGATGCCATCACCGCAGACGCCGTTGCCACCAGCCTCTCGGCCATGAATTCCGAGGACGGGCTGGCACTGGTTGAGACGATGCCGGGCATTGAAGCCCTGATGATAGATAAAAGTGGTTCCCAGGTGCTTTCCTCCGGCTGGAGCGAATTTCTCAGCGAAGAACTGCAAGAGCTCAATAATGCCGATTTCACGCTGACCCTGGACTACTCCATCCCGCCACGGCAGGGCAATGAAACCTATCACCGTCCCTATGTGGCAATCTGGATCAGTGACATGCAGGAACCAGCAATCAAGAATCTGCTGCTGCTCGGTACCGAAGAA
>CAZKJY010000169.1:0-5044 GCA_964553165.1 uncultured Enterobacteriaceae bacterium | reverse complement strand
TAGTGCGCGAGGTCGCTCCCCATGCCCAGAAACTGGTTTCCACCACCCAGGAAGCACTTTACCTGGCCATTGACATGGTCAGACCGGGGGTCCGACTCGGAGATATCGGACATGCCATCCAGCAGTATGCTGAAAAGCGCCATTATTCAGTGGTGCGGGAATACTGTGGCCATGGTATTGGGCGCATTTTCCATGAAGAGCCCCAGGTGCTGCATTATGGCCGCCCTGGCACGGGGCTCGCCCTGGTACCTGGCATGACTTTTACCATTGAACCGATGATCAATGCCGGCAGTCGCTACACCCGCCTTTCCAAAAAGGATGGCTGGACGGTAACTACCAAGGACCGGCGACTATCGGCACAATGGGAGCATACCCTTGCGGTTCTTGAGGATGGCTGTGAGGTTCTCACGCGTCGACAGGAAGAACATTTCTGAGCGCCATGACATCAAAACCCGTCAGCAATTTCGACAGCGAACAGTTCAGGCAGAAACTGGCTGAGTCAAAATCCGTCATCAAATGCTTTCGTGAAGCCATTCGCGAAAACCGGCTTGCTCTGGATGAAAAATTCCGCAACAAAGGCAACATCGAGACCATCATTAGTGAATTGACCGGCTTCATTGATGAATTGCTTAGCATCGCCTGGCAGCAATACGACTGGAAGGACGCCAATGACATCAGCCTGTTGGCCGTTGGCGGTTATGGCCGGGGCGAACTGCATCCCTACTCCGATATTGATATCCAGATCCTGCTGGCCAAAAACAACACCAAAAAATACAAGGCCAATATAGAGAAGTTTCTGACCTTTCTCTGGGATATCAATCTGGAAATAGCACAGAGTGTACGCAGCATTTCCGAGAGCAGACAGGAAGCCGCCAGGGATATCACCATCGCCACCGCCCTGCTGGAATCCAGAACGATCTGTGGCAACCCTGACCTGCATGAAAAGCTGATCGTTGAAGTCAGCAAAAAGAAAACCTGGGATCCGAAAAAGTTTTTCACGGCAAAACGCCAGGAACAGATTGCCCGACACGCCAAGTACGACGATATCGACTACGCGCTTGAGCCCAATCTGAAAGTTTCACCGGGCGGTCTGAGGGATATCCAGACCATAGGCTGGATCAGCAAGCATTATTTCGGTGCCTCTGACTTTCAGGAACTGGTTGAGCGCGGGTTTCTGCAGAAAAATGAATACCTTGATCTTATCAAGGGACGCAATTTCCTCTGGTCACTGCGTTACGGCCTCCACATGCTGGCTGGCCGCAAGGAAGACCGTCTTTTGTTTGAACACCAGCGCAAACTGGCGCAAATTTTTGACTTCAAGGATGACAAAAACAGTCTGGGCATCGAAAAACTGATGAAAGAATATTACCGCAGTGTGATGACGCTGCGGGAGCTGAATGATGTACTGCTGCAATTGTTTGATGAGGAGATCATCCGCTCCAAAGAGAAGGCCAAGGTGCTTACCCTGAATGCACGCTTTCAGATCAGAAATGACTACCTGGAAGCCATTCATTCACGCGTCTTCCGGCAGTCCCCCTTTGCCCTGATCGAAATATTTGTTCTGTACGCCCAGAACGAGAAAATCAAGGGCATCAGAGCACAAACCATTCGCCTGATCCGTAACGGCCGGCAGTTGATTGACAGCAAATTCCGCAATGATATCCGTAATACCACCCTGTTCATGGAATTACTGCGTTCTCCCTACAAGATGGTAACCCGTCTGCGGCAGATGAAGCGCTACGGTATTCTGGGCGCCTATCTGCCTGAATTTGGCCGTGTGATCGGTCAGATGCAGCACGACCTTTTTCATATCTATACGGTCGATGACCATACCCTGCAGGTCGTGGAAAACATGCGCCGCCTGCGGCATCCTGAAGCTGCCGAAAAATATCCACTGGCATCCCGTATCGTCAAAACCCTGCCCAAGGTTGAACTGCTTTATATTGCCGGTCTCTATCATGATATTGCCAAAGGCCGCGGTGGTGACCATTCAGAGCTCGGCGTGAAAGATGCCGAAGCATTTTGCCGCCGCCACCACCTGGGGAAATGGGATACCGCACTGGTTGGCTGGCTGGTACAGAACCATCTGCTGATGTCAAGTATTGCCCAGCGCAAGGATATCCAGGACCCGGATGTCATCAAGAACTTTGCACTCAGGGTCGCTGACCAGACCCGCCTTGATTACCTCTATACCCTCACAGTGGCAGATATCAATGCCACCAATCCCAGTTTATGGAATTCCTGGCGGGCCTCTTTGCTCAGCCAGCTGTATCAGTCCACCAAGCGTGCCCTGAGTCTGGGCATGGAACAGATCGTTGGTAAAAATTCACGTATTCAGGAAACCCAGAACCAGGCTCTGGCTATCCTGGCTGAGAAAAACATGACAAAAAAACAGGCACAGGAGCTCTGGGACAATCCCAGCGAGGATTATTTCCTGCGCGAAAGTGCAGAAGATATTGCGCGACAAACGCTGGCCATTGCCAAGCATGACTCGGAGGCACCGCTGATCCTGATCAACAACAGCACCGAGCACCAGTACGAAGGCGCCACCCAGGTATTCATTTATGCCCAGAACTCCCACTTTCTGTTCGCCAATGTTGCCAATGCCTTTGACCGACTGAATCTGAATATCCAAAACGCCCGAATTTACAATAATGCCTCCAATAAGGCCCTCCTGACCTTCATGATCCTGGAAACAGACGGCACGCCAATCAAGAAGAATTCACCCCGTATGACAGAAATAAAAGAGCTGCTGGATAAATATGTTGTGCCGGTAGAAAAAGGCAGCATCAACAAACCGCATACCTCCCGGCAGTTACGACACTTCACGCATGCCACGGAAACCAGCTTCACCAATCCCGAAAACCTTCCCTATTCCGTGCTCGAAGTCCTGTGTCCGGACCGTCCCGGACTGCTGGCAAAAGTGGCCAACATTTTCGTGCAGAAAAACATCATCCTGCACAACGCCAAAATCACCACGCTTGGCGAGAATGTTGAGGACGTCTTTTTTATCACCGACAGCAGTAACAAACCGATCACCAATCTGAAAAAGGCCGAAGAACTGGAGAATGAAATCAAACAGACGCTTGACGCCACCCTGAGCGCGGCATGAATACGATTACTCTGTATGGCATACCAAATTGCGACAGCATCAAAAAAGCACGCAATTTTCTTGAATCCAGAAACATCGATTATGACTTTCATGATTATAAAAAACAGGGTATTGCTGAAAACAAACTGAAACGCTGGTGTAAAATTTTCGGCTATGAAAATGTATTGAACAGACGCGGCACAACCTGGCGTAAACTCAGTGATGACGTCAAGGATGCCATGAATGAAAACCAGGCCCTGAAACTTATGCAGGAACAGCCCTCTATCATCAAACGTCCGATACTGGAATATGGCGATAAGGTACTGCTCGGTTTTGATCAAAGTGAGTACGAAAGCCTGCTATAATGCCGCGTTTTTCGCAGCATATGGATAAGTCATGAAACTATTTAGTCTTGCCTTTGGTATTGGCACCAAAGACTCTGCCGGCAACTGGCTGGAAGTGTATTATTCGTCACCCCGGCTAAACCCTGGCGCCTCAGTGCAAAAAGCCATCTTTCCTGTTTTGGGTTACCAGCAAGGCAATCAGGTCATCGAGCTGGACAGTACCCAACTCAATCAGATTCTGGATAATTTTGCCGGTTCACAGGATCAGGAGCATATCCAGATCCTGTCCTCACTTCTGCTGAGTAAAAAACCCGTACTGATCTGCATTCTTGAAAACGACAACAAGCCAGAGTCCGTGCCTGAGGTTTATCTGAAACTGCACCTGCTGTCACACCGTCTGGCCAAGCCTCATTCCCTTAATCTGGATGGCATGTTCGGCGTGCTGCCAAATGTTGCCTGGACCAATGCTGGCGCGATCGCCATCAGCGACCTGCCCCAGCGGCAATTACAGGCGCGTCAGTCAGGACAACACCTGTCGGTAGACTCGGTCGACAAATTTCCCAAGATGACCGATTACGTGGTTCCCGCCGGCGTCCGTATTGCGGATACGGCCCGTGTCAGACTGGGTGCCTATATCGGTGAAGGAACAACCATCATGCATGAAGGCTTTGTCAATTTTAATGCCGGTTCTGCAGGCGAAGCCATGATCGAAGGGCGGATTTCCGCCGGCGTCTTTGTTGGCAAAGGCAGTGATCTGGGGGGTAGCTGCAGCATCCTTGGCACCCTGTCGGGCGGCAACAAGCAGGTTATTTCCGTGGGTGAAAAATGCCTGATCGGCGCCAATGCCGGTATCGGAATATCGCTAGGTGACAGTTGTACCATTGAGGCCGGTCTTTTTGTGACAGCCGGCACCAAAGTTGCTGTGCTTGATGCGGATAACAAAGCCGTCGCGACGGTTAAGGCGCTTGAACTCTCTGGCAAAAGTGGTTTGCTGTTCCGCCGTAACTCCAGCACAGGACAGGTCGAATGTCTGACCAACAGGAACAGCATTGAACTGAATGCTGAACTGCACGCACACAATTAATCGAGTAAGCTGTCCATGTCTGACACAGTAGCCCTTTGTTCTGAACTGATATCCAGAGCCTCTGTCAGTCCCGATGATCAGGGTTGTCAGGCATTACTGGCTGCCCGTCTCGAAAAACTCGGCTTCAGCATTGAGCATATGCCTTTCGGCAAAGTGAGCAATCTCTGGGCAAGACGCGGGTCAACAGCTCCGCTCTTCTGTTTTGCCGGACATACTGACGTAGTCCCTCCCGGCAATCCGGAAAAATGGCAAAGCGACCCTTTTACGCCGGAAATCCGTGATGGCTATCTCTATGGCCGTGGTGCAGCTGACATGAAAGGAAGCCTCGCCGCCATGATTACCGCCTGCGAAAATTTTATTCAGCAGTATCCTGATCACCAAGGTTCCATTGCTTTTCTCATCACCAGCGATGAAGAAAGTGACGCCATTGACGGCACTCGCAAGGTTATGCAGAAACTGCAGAGCAGAGATGAGCAGATTGACTACTGTTTGATTGGGGAACCTTCCAGTGCTGCTAAATTGGGT
>CAZKJY010000168.1:0-5058 GCA_964553165.1 uncultured Enterobacteriaceae bacterium | reverse complement strand
AGAGTCAGCAAACAGCAGATTCAGAAACTGATCAAAACGCCCAAACCGGCAAAAGAACATGTGCTGGTATTTCTTGCCCGGCAGGGGATCGAAGATCAGCTCAATCCCGGTTCTGTGCTTGATCTTGAATCCCTGACCCAGATTCTCGCCGAGCAGGCTGGTCAGGACTATTACCATATCGATCCACTCAGTATTGATGCGGCCAGGGTCACCGAGGTCATGTCACACGCCTTTACCAAACGCCATAAAATCATGGCGGTGAAAGTCAGTGACAGTGAAGTCACCATTGCCAGTGCTGAACCCTATATCCGGGACTGGGAAGCTGACCTGCAGCAGGTGGTACGCAAACCCATCAAACGGGTGGTCGCCAATCCGATTGAACTGGAGCGCCTGACGACAGAGCTGTATCGCCTGGCTGCGTCGATTGGTCTTGCCGTATCCGGCGGGCAGGGTGATAAAAACCGTCCCGGCATTGGCAATCTGGAACAGATGATGGAGCTCGGCTCAATGAAAGAGCCGGAAGCCAATGACAAGCATGTGGTGAATATTGTTGACTGGTTACTGCAGTATGCCTTTGAACAGCGTGCCAGTGATATTCACATAGAGCCGCGTCGGGAAATCGGCAATGTGCGTTTCCGAATTGATGGCCTGCTGTACACGGTCTATCAGATTCCCATGCAGGTGCTGAGTGCTGTCACCAGCCGGCTTAAAGCGATGGGACGACTCAATGTTGCAGAGAAGCGTCGTCCTCAGGACGGGCGCATCAAGACGGTCAGTCCGAAGGGCAAGGAAGTTGAATTACGCGTGTCTACCCTGCCGACGGCCTTCGGTGAAAAAATGGTACTGCGTATTTTCGATCCCAATGTGCTGCTCAGGTCATTCAAGCAGCTGGGTCTGGGTGCAGATGACCTGGAACGCTGGCACGCCATGACCCGCCAGAAACACGGCATTATCCTCATTACCGGACCTACCGGGAGTGGCAAGACCACAACGCTTTACTCCACGCTGAAATCCCTTGCCACCAAAGAAGTGAATGTGTGCACGGTGGAAGATCCCATCGAAATGGTGGAGTCGAGTTTCAACCAGATGCAGGTGCAGGAAAATATCGACATGACCTTTGCCAATGGGGTACGTGCCCTGCTGAGGCAGGACCCGGACATCATCATGATCGGAGAAATTCGCGATCTGGATACGGCCGAGATGGCCATCCAGGCAGCACTCACCGGACACCTGGTCTTCTCCACACTGCATACCAATGATGCGCCTTCGGCGATTACCCGCCTGCTGGAACTGGAAGTCCCGGCCTATCTCATCAAAGCCACGCTGATTGGCGTCATGGCACAGCGGCTGGTGCGGGTGCTGTGCCCGCATTGCAAGAAGCCAGGTCCGGTTGATTCAGCACTGTGGCAGGATCTGGATCCGGCTTGGCAGGGTGCGCCGCCAGAACAGGTTTATGAAGCGGTTGGCTGTCGGGAATGCCGCGACACCGGCTTCCAGGGACGTGAGGGGATTTATGAAGTGATGCCACTGAGCGAAAGCCTGCAGACCTTTACGGAAGATAAATCCGATCTGCCGAATCTGCGCAAGCAGGCCTATCGTGAGGGCATGGCCAGTCTGCGTCACAGTGGGGCCCTGAAAGTCGCCGCCGGTCTTACCACCATCAATGAAGTGTTCAGGGTTGCGCCTGAAAATCACTGAGCCTGATGCAGCAAACCCCGCAGAGAATCCAGCCATGAATATTCTGATAGTCGGCCCGTCTTGGGTAGGCGATATGGTTATGGCACAGAGTCTGTTTCGCTGTCTCAAACAACAGAATCCACGGGCAGACATTGATGTGCTGGCGCCGGCCTGGTCGAAGGATCTGCTACAGCGCATGCCGGAGGTCAATCGGGCTATCCAGCTGCCGCTGGCGCACGGCGAACTGGGGCTGGGTAAACGCTGGCGACTGGGCAGAGAGCTGGCACAGCAGCAGTATGATCAGGCCATTGTGCTGCCGAATTCATTTAAATCTGCTCTGCTGCCGTGTTTCGCCAGGATACCTCTGCGCACCGGATGGCGCGGCGAGGCTCGTGGCTGGCTGCTTAATGATTGCCGCCGTCTGGACAAGAGCAGATACCCCCTGATGGTTGAACGCTTTGCGGCACTGGCCTATGCGGACGGAGTCACCCTGCCTGCCCCCTTGCCACGACCTGCACTGCAGGTGGACCAGACACAGCTCCCTGAGCTGATGAGCAGACTGGGCCTTAAAAATGAACGGGAGATCGTGGTCCTGTGCCCGGGGGCGGAATTTGGCCCGGCAAAGAAATGGCCGGAAGCCCATTATGCAAAGGTAGCAGATGTCTTAATTAAGGAAGGCAAACAGGTCTGGATTATGGGGTCTGCAAAAGATCATGACACAGCCCGGCGGATATCCACTTATCTTTCACTGGAAAGTCAGCGCTTTTGTTTTAATCTGGCCGGCAGCACCACGATGGGAGAGGCGATTGATTTAATCTCACTGGCGGCACTGGTCATCAGTAATGACTCAGGACTGATGCATATTGCTGCAGCCCTGAACCGCAGACTGATTGTCGTTTATGGATCGACTTCCCCTCAGTTCACCCCGCCACTGGCTGACAAGGTAGCCATTATCAGCCTCAACCTGCCCTGTAGTCCCTGCTTCAAAAGGGAGTGTCCACTTGGTCATCTGGACTGTCTGAAAAAATTACAGCCAGCAACAGTCATTGATACAATAGCCTCTCTATAGGAGTGTTTGAACCGAAATAATGAGGGTGCTTATTGTAAAAGTTTCTTCGCTTGGCGATGTTATCCATACTTTGCCGGCGTTGACTGATGCTAAAATGGCCCATCCCGACCTGGTTTTCGACTGGGTCGTTGAAGAATCCTTCACTGAAATTCCCAGCTGGCACCCGGCGGTTAACAAAGTCATCCCGGTTGCTTTCAGGCGCTGGCGCAAGAATATTTTCAATCTGCTTTTCAATGCTGAATTCAGAAACTTCAGGCGTGAACTGAAAGCCACAGACTATGATCTGGTCATTGATGCTCAGGGCCTTTTAAAAAGCGGCCTGATCTGCTCCATGGTATCGGCAAAAACCGTTGGACTTGACCGTGAGAGTATTCGTGAAAAGCTCGCCTGCCGATTCTATGATGAAACCTATAACATCTCCTGGCAACAACATGCCGTGGAGCGTACCCGTGAGTTGTTTGCCCGGGCTCTAGCTTACAGCGTTCCGGGAAAAGTTGATTACGGTATTGATCTGGATCGTTTTGCATCAACTGAACCTGTTGACCAAAAGACCCTTCTGTTTCTGCACGGGACAACCTGGGACACAAAATTGTGGCCTGAAACCTACTGGCAGGAGCTTGCTGTTCAGGCGAACCAGGCGGGCTATAAGGTAAACCTGCTTTGGGGGAATCTGGAAGAACTGGAACGTGCCCGGCGTATTGCCGCTGACAAACCGCAAGTGAAGGTTGCAGGTCGACATTCACTGACGGAGATAGCTCAATTGATGTGCCGGAGCACGGCAATTGTCGCAGTTGATACCGGACTGGCTCATCTTGCGGCGGCCCTTGGCAGACCGACTCTGGCGCTTTATGGGGCAAGTGATGCTATGCGTACCGGCACCTTTGGCGATAATCAAATTCACCTGCAGGCAACACTGCCCTGCAGTCCCTGCCTGCGCAGACAATGCGAATATAGGGGAGAGGAGCTTGACGCCGCTGAAAAATCGCGTATTTTCTCAGTCAGGCCTCCGTGTTTTTCGACACTCCCGCCTGCCCGGATCTGGCAGGAACTCGGTAGACTGGCACCTGAAGCAGGGGAAGACTGATAAGTGAAATTCGCTTTTGTCTTATTTTCCTATTTTCCTTACGGCGGCCTCCAACAGGACATGCTGAAAATTCTGCGTGCCTGCCAACACCGTAATGCCAAAGTCACTATCTTTTGCCAGCACTGGGAAGGAGAGGTCCCGGCCAATACCAAAGTAGTATTACTGTCGGGTCAGGGCTTTACCCGGGTTGCACAGCGGGGCTGTTTTGTTGATCAGACGCTGGCAGCGACCATCAACGACTTTGATCTGATTCTGGGATTCAACAAGATGCCAGGCCTCGACTTTTATTATGCAGCAGACTACTGCTTTGCAGAAAAGGCCTATAACGAACGCAGCATGCTGTACCGGATGACCGCCCGAGCCAGGCAGTACCTGGATTATGAGAAAGCGGTTTTCGGCAAGGACAGTGATACGGTCTCATTGCTGCTCTCTCCGATCCAGAAAACGGAATATGCCAGGCATTACCAGACTCCTGATGAGCGTCTGATTACACTGCCACCCGGTATCAAAAAGGATCGCCGGTATGGTTCCGATTCCCAGGCCAAGCGCATGCTCTTGCGCTATCAGTTTTCCATCCCCGAAGATGAACTGCTGATTCTGCAGATAGGATCATCATTTAAAACCAAAGGGCTGGAACGCTCTCTTCAGGCTTATGCCGCTTTGCCAGAAGCCTTAAGAAAGCGCACCCACTTTTATGTAATCGGTGAAGATGCGCCGGAAAAATATCTGCACAGGGCCGAAGTCCTCAATGTCGCAAAACACTTCAGGATATTAAAGGGCCGAAGCGATATTGCTGATTTCCTGCAGGCAGCTGATGTGCTGATTCATCCGTCCATCAAGGAAAGTGCCGGCATGGTAATTCTTGAAGCCATTGTTGCCGGGTTGCCTGTACTGGCTACCGAATGTTGTGGTTATGCCTTCCATATCGAAAAATCAGACGCCGGTCTGATCTGTCCGGCTCCTTTCCGGCAGGAGGAGCTGAACCGCATGCTTGCCAGCATGCTGGAACAGGAAGAACAGCGGGCTCGCTGGAAGACAAACGGCATTGAATATGGCAAGAACAATGATCTGTATTCGATGTCGGAGACTGTCGCCGCCTTACTGGTACAGACAGCTTCAGCCTTTGTCCATTAGAGGCAGCAGTTGTGTCAGCACAGCCTCCGGAGTGATTGCCCTGAGGCAGCGGTTATCATAAATACAACCGGTTTTCGTGCAGGCAACTGCGCAT
>CAZKJY010000167.1:0-5079 GCA_964553165.1 uncultured Enterobacteriaceae bacterium | reverse complement strand
GATGGCATCAAACGCGGGACCGACATGCTGCTGGCCGGTAAAAAAGCGCTGGTGATTGGCTATGGTGACGTGGGCAAAGGCTCTGCCCAAAGTCTGCGACAGGAAGGCATGATCGTAAAAGTCACCGAGATTGATCCAATCTGTGCCATGCAGGCCTGCATGGATGGTTACGAAGTGGTTTCCCCCTATAAAAACGGTATTAATACCGGCAAAGCGGATTGCATCGATACCTTGCTTATGCAGACCACCGACCTGGTAGTCACCACTACCGGCAACGTTGATGTCTGTGATGCCAACATGCTGAGTGCGCTGAAAAGTGGTGCCGTCGTCTGTAACATCGGCCATTTTGACAGCGAGATCAACACCGCCTTCATGCGCAAGAACTGGAAATTTGAAGAGGTCAAACCTCAGGTTCACCGGGTCATTCGTGGCAAGGACAGTGAGGGCAATGAGGATTACCTGATTCTTCTTTCAGAGGGTCGACTGATCAATCTGGGCAACGCCACCGGACACCCTTCACGTATCATGGACGGCTCCTTCGCCAACCAGGTACTCGCCCAAATGTATCTGTGGGAAAGGAAATACGCGGATCAGGATGCAGAGACCAAAAAAGCCAACCTGAAAGTGGAAGTGCTGCCCAAGCAGCTGGATGAAGAAGTTGCCGCCTGCATGGTGAAAGGCTTCGGTGGGGTCATTACCCGCATGACTCAACAGCAGGCCGAGTACATTGGCATCCCGGTCGAAGGCCCCTTTAAGCCTGACAGTTATAAATATTGATAAGCGCTTATTGGTGTCAGCGTAAAACCCCGGTTTTACGCTGACACAGACCTGGACTTCCCCAGACCCAACAGTCACTATCCCTCAACTCCCATCGGCGGATCAGTTACACTTGTGTCCAGTGGTACTAACGCTGAACGACACTGTCTACTCCGATGATAATTCTTATACTCATTCTGCTACTGGCGGCACTCATTCTGGGCCCTCAACAGTGGGCGCGCTACGTGCTGAAAAAGCACAGTACGCCACGACAGGATATTGCCGGTACCGGTGGCCAGTTCATCAAGCATTTACGTAAAAAATTCGCCCTTCCCTATCTGCAACTGGAAGCCACAACGCAGGGTGACCACTATGATCCGCTGACCAGAACCATTCGCCTGAGTGAAGACAATCTGAATGGCCAGTCACTGACTGCCGTGGCGGTAGCAGCACACGAATTTGGTCATGCCCTGCAGCACGCAAGAAATTACCAGCCACTGCTGGCGCGAACACGTATGGTCGGATTCGCGCAGAAGACCGAGAAGTTGGGTGGCATCGCCCTGTTTATCATCCCGCTGCTAAGCATGACACCGGCTGGTGTGCGCCTGTTACCATTGCTGATTATTATTATGATATTCAGTATTGCCACGTCATGCATCGTGCATCTGATTACGCTACCTGTTGAATTCGATGCCAGTTTTGGACGGGCATTGCCTATTCTCAAACAGGGGCAATATGTTGATAATAAAGATATGCGTTCGGTGAGGCATATCCTCCTGGCTTGTGCCTTTACCTATCTGGCCAGTTCACTGGCAGGATTATTAAATTTCTGGCGCTGGTTTCGTTTTCTGCGCCGATAATGAGGAGATACATGATGAAACAAATCGCTGCACTAGCCATTGCATTACTGAGCCTGAGTGGCTGCGTCTGGGTAGATCTGACCGATGAAGGTAGCAATGTCAGAGTGGTCACCATGGAAGAACTGGGATCAAGCTGTCGCCGTACAGGCACCACCCGCGTTGAGGTCGTGGACCGGGTCATTCTGGAAAGAGCCGCCAGTAACGTCATGCTGGAACTGCAGGCCTTGGCGCGTAATGAAGCTGCCGAACGCGGAGATGATACGATTGTGGCCACTTCTCCGATTGTGGATGGTGAGCAGACCTTCGCCCTGTATCGCTGTATTCCGGATTAGGCTGTAGCCTGATGCTCTTTTAACAGGGCTTCCAGGGTAAGAATCCGGAATTCCGGGTGGGAACTGGTAAACTGCAGAATCTGTCTGCCCAGTTTCAGCTGTTCCGGATTCACACCCATCACATGCGGATGCCAGACAAAAATCACATAGTCATCCTGTTCCGCCGCTATCTCCAGTTGCTCAATCCAGATTTTTTCCACCGCTTCCACTGCTTTGTTATCCCAGAGCCAGTGGGTGGCATCCACACACACACGACGGTAAGGGATGTTCCACAGGGAGTTCGTCAGGGCCTCGATCTGCAAATCTTCCCTGCCTGACTCACTCGCATCGATCCGATAACCCAGCTCTGTCAGGATCCCGGCTGTATGCGCCGTTCTTTTACCCCCGGGGGCACGAAAAGCCTGCGGTCTGACCCCGGTGGCACTTTCCAGTGCCTCAGTCGCCCGTTGTGCCAGTTCTCTTTCTTTATCGGCTTCAAGTGTGGACCAGGGCTCATGCATCCAGCCATGCATGCCGATACGATGGCCGCGTTTGAGAATATCCTGCAGCAGATCAGCATGATGTTCACCATTCCAGCCCTCGATAAAATGGGTAATGCTCAAGTCGAATTCCGCATACAGATCCAGCAGCGCCGGGAAACCGATCTCCAGATGCGGACGCTCACCTGCCGCACGGGGTTTGTCGATGATCCCCCGACCCAGATCAGCGGCATCGGACAGGTTATCCATGGTGAAGCAGACTTTAGCTGTCAAAGTATTCTCCCGTCGTCTGAAAGACTTTTTTCATTTTTTCCTGCTTTCTCCGTGAATGAGGCTAAATCAAGTGAGCCAAGCTTTAACTGTATCTTAGCGTCATGAGCGCAGTGAGTGCGAGGCAAAGGTAAAATTTGGTGAAGGAACATACATAATCAGTATGTGACTGAATCAAATTTTCCTTTAACAAAGCAATCGCAAGCGCAATAGCTAAGATTTCCTTAGCGTTATGAGCGCAGCTTAGACGAGGCAAAAGCGTTATTTATCAAAGGAGCTTACATTAGCCAGTAAGTGACTGCGATAAATAACGCTTTTAACGAAGTATAAGCAAGCGCAATAGCTAAGAAGGGGAGTAGCCGAGCATAGACTTATACTCTAAAAATTCCCCAAAGGCCTCATCACCAAATTCGCGCCCGTTTCCGGAATGCTTGTAACCACCAAAGGGCACCGTGATATCCAGTCCGGCATTATTGATGCTGATATAACCCGCGCGAATCTTGCTGGCGATGCGCCGGGCATGATCGATGTCTTTACTTTGCACATAGCCGCCCAGGCCGTATTCGGTATCGTTGGCGATGGCGATGGCTTCATCTTCGTCGTCATAAGCAATGATGCTCAACACCGGTCCAAAAATTTCCTCGCGGGCAATCTGCATGTCATTTTTAACCCCGGCAAAGACCGTGGGTTTTACAAAGTAACCGGCTTCCAGTCCTTCTGGTCTGCCTTCTCCTCCGGTAACCAGCTGGGCACCTTCCTCGACGCCGCTTTTGATCAGACGCTGTACTTTTTCCCAGGCCTGCTCTGAAATGACCGGACCCATTTTACTGTCCTGCTTGGGATCCCCGGGTTGCCAGCCTTCAGCCACCTTCTTGGCAATCTGGCAAACCTCCTCCATCATTTTGCTCGGCACCAGTAGGCGCGTTGGTGCCCGGCAGGACTGCCCGGAGTTCATCATCACACTGTTCACACAACCAGTCACGGCAGCTTCCAGATCAGCATCTTCAAGAATGATGTTGGGACTTTTCCCGCCCAGTTCCTGATGAACACGTTTTACCGTTGGCGCTGCGGCCTGGGCAACTGCAATCCCTGCCCGGGTCGACCCGGTGATCGAAACCATGTCGATCTGGGGATGGGCTGCGATGGCCTGGCCAACCACCGGTCCTTCTCCCATCACCAGATTAAAGACGCCGGCCGGCACCCCGGCAGCATCAAGAATTTCTGTAAATATCCGCGCCGAGAATGGAGCAATTTCTGAAGGCTTCAGCACCACTGTGCAACCCACGGCCAGTGCCGGCGCGACCTTTGCACAGATTTGATGAATCGGCCAGTTCCAGGGGGTGATGAATCCACAAACCCCGATGGGCTCGCGACTGATGTGGCTGCTGCCACGGTCGGTTTCAAACGAAAAGCGCTCCAGCACTTTGATGGTATTTTGGAAATGCTTGACGCCGATGGCCGCCTGCGTCCCTACGGCAAGCCAGGTAGGGGCCCCCATTTCTTCCGTAATGGCAGCACCCAGTTCCGGCACGCGCTTTTCAAATTCCTCGACAATGCGATTTAAGATTGCCAGGCGTTCTTCCTTGCTGCTTTGCGACCAGGCAGGAAATGCGTCTCTTGCAGCCTGTACTGCTTTGTCGACATCTTCAGCTGTGCCCAGACTGATAACCCCGGTGACTTCCTCAGTAGCCGGATCAATCACTTCAAAAGGTTCCGGTTTAACCGGATCAACCCAGTCACCATTAATATAAAACTGAAGATATTCTCGCATTGCCAAACCTCATTTATTTTCTCAGGGCCCGGCAGTATAACTTAAATCATCAGGGCAATTAACTGCAGACAAAACCAGGCGAAGGTGCCCGCGACCGCATCATCGATCATGATGCCCAGGCCACCACCCAGCTGTTTATCGAGATAGGAAATCGGAAAGGGTTTGAGGATATCGAAGAAACGGAACAGCAGGAAACCGAGCAGAATCCAGACCCATCCCTGGGGAGCGACCAGCATGGTTATCCAGAAGCCCACAAATTCATCCCATACGATGCCACCATGGTCATGCACACCCAGTAGTTCAGCACTCTTACCGCACAGGTAAATACCCAGACCGAAACTGAGCAGGAGTATCAAAAGATAGGCAGGTAGAGGCAGCTGGGAAAACAGCAGATAGGGCACAATCGCGACCAGTGTGCCCACTGTGCCCGGCGCTTTCGGTGACAGCCCGCTGCCGAACCCAAAGGCCAGCAAATGCACAGGATCTCTGAGAATTGCACCAACTGGTGTTTTGTCAGTCATAGATAAATAAGTAATTTTAAGGTTGAGCAACTTAACAAATGTTTAAACTATATCCGGGACACGCCAAAAAACGTACATCCATGTACAGGC
>CAZKJY010000166.1:0-5095 GCA_964553165.1 uncultured Enterobacteriaceae bacterium | reverse complement strand
GGCCGTGCTTGCCAGGGGACTGCCACCAAAAGTACTGCCATGATGTCCGGCACCCAGTACATTCAAGGCGCGGCCACCGGTCATACAGGCGCCCATGGGAAAACCATTGCCCATGCCTTTGGCTGTCGTCAGCACATCAGGCTGTACCTGAGCATGCTGAAAACTGAAATAACGACCAGTACGACCATTGCCGGTCTGGACTTCATCCAGCATGAACAGCAGTTCATGTTCGTCACATAGTGATTGCATCTGTTCCAGGTAGTCTGCCTTGCATGGATTGATGCCGCTTTCTCCCTGGATGGGTTCCAGCAGGATGGCAACAATGTCCGGATGCTGCCTGATGGCCTGGGTTGCAGCGTCAACATCATTTAAGGGGACACGCACAAAACCTTCCAGCAGGGGACTGAAGCCTTCCTGGTGTTTGCTGTTGTAGGTGGCACTCAGTGAGCCCATGGAACGACCATGAAAGGCACCTTCCATCACCAGGATTCGAGGGACCTCATGACCGCGCTTGTGACCATACATTCTGGCAATTTTGATTGCTGCTTCATTGGCTTCGGTCCCTGAATTGGCAAAAAAGACCTGCTGCATGCCAGCATCCCGGCACAGCCTGTCCGCCAGTTCATCCTGCAGGGGAATCTGGTACAGGTTGGACGTATGGATCAGCCGGTTGAGCTGTCTGGTCATGGCTTCGGTGAAAGCAGGATGACGATGACCAAGCGGACACACAGCGATACCGCTGATTGCATCCAGATACTTGTTGCCATCGGTGTCATACAGCCAGACCCCTTCACCGAAGTCGAAGGCGACAGGATATCGATTATAGGTTGGCATCACATGGGTACTGTTAGTCATCATTGAATTCAAAATAGTCACTCAACTTTCAGGTCGACCAGGCCGACGCGCAAACCCCGACCTTTGAAACGCAAAAGGGCAGCGCGAGCTACCCTAGTTAAAAGTCAATACTACCAGAAAACACCGCCTGTGCCATTAATAATCCTAAATTTGATCTGTGTCGTCTGCTGCGGATTTATTTAATCAAAGCTATTGAATTGAAAGCCAATCAGCAGTATCAATACGCTGTTTTCAATCCATTTTTGGGGTGATAGTCATGACGACTAATGAAGGTGTACAAGACAGGCTTATCAGATTGACTCTGGGGTTGTTTTTTTTCTTTCTTGCCATGAGCAGCGGATTCAATTCGGTCTGGTTGATTATTCTGGCCGTGGTAGGTGTTGTCCTGACCGTGACCGGTGCCGTTGGTTTCTGTCCCATGTACAAGCTGATCAAACTCGATACCTGCGAGCATCGCTAGACTTCTGACTGGACATGCCCCGGGCCTTGGCTATACTCACTGCCTCAACAAGCGGACGGCAGTGAGTGTGTGGATATACTAGTTTGTGGCGGCGCCGGTTACATCGGCTCGCATGTACTGAAAAAGCTTCGGGCAGAGGGGCATCACTGTCAGGCCCTGGATAATTTTTCCACCGGGCATCCCTGGGCTCTGCTGGGCACGCCCTGCCATACTGTCGATATACTCGATAAAACGGCTCTCAATGACGTATTCGCCCGCAACCATTTTGATGTGGTGATGCATTTTTGCGCCCTGTCTCTGGTCGGCGACTCCGTTATTCAGCCGGCGCGGTATTATGAAAACAATGTCAGCGGCACGCTGAACCTGCTGCAGGCCATGACCAGACACGGCGTAAACAGGCTTGTGTTTTCATCGACAGCCGCGATCTTTGGAGAGCCCGAAAGCGACCTGATCACCGAAACGCATCCCTGCCGCCCCCTGAACCCCTATGGTCAGACCAAGCTTGTTGTTGAACAGCTGTTACAGTACTGCTATCAGGCCTATGGCTTGAGTTCCGTTGCATTGCGTTATTTCAATGCGGCCGGTGCTGATCCGGATGCTGAACTGGGAGAGGCGCATGATCCCGAAACCCATTTGATCCCCAATATTCTGCTGAGTCTGCTGAACACAGATAAGCAACAGGGATTCAAAATTTTTGGCGATGACTACCCGACCCCGGATGGCACCAGTGTCCGGGACTATATTCACGTCAATGACCTGGCCCAGGCGCACATACTGGGTATGGAGTATCTTCAGGACAAGCCCGGTGCCCATGCCTTCAATCTTGGCAGCCAGCAGGGGTATTCAGTGCTTGAAGTCATGCAGGCCTGTGAGAAAGTCAGCGGTAAAAAGGTCAATTACAGCGTGACAGAGCGCCGATCCGGTGATCCGGCCAGGCTGGTGGCCGACAGCCGGCTGGCACAGCAAACCCTGGGCTGGCATGCCGAATATCAGCTGCAGGGGATCATTGAAACCGCCTGGCAGTGGCATCAGTCACGCGTTTTGGGCAAGGCATAAGCCCGAAATCCCAAAGGCCGAATTCAGCTCGCTGTTATGCTGTGCTAAGGTCCTGTTCATCGCCAACAACAAAAGGGTAAACCAGCATGAAAAAGCGACACCTGATTCTGAGCATGTTTCTGGCTGGCCTGGCCGGTCTCCCTGTGATGATCGCCCAGGCGCAGATGTCTGGTGAATCACCGGTTTCGGTGACGCCGATTCTGCATGGCTCCGTGGTATTGGGCTGGGCCGGCAGTACCATTTATGCTGATCCCTACGGGGGTGCCGAGGGCTATGCAGGTCAGTCCGAACCGGATATCGTGCTTATCAGTCATACCCATGACGACCATCTGGACCTGAATACCTTGCCGGCTGTGGTGAGTGAAGACACGGTGCTGATCGTGCCGCAGTTAGTCATGGATGCCTTGCCCGATGCGCTGGCAGGGCGGGCCAGAGTACTGGCCAATGGAGAGCAGCTACAAGAGCAGGGCTTTACGATCACAGGGGTGCCTATGTACAACCTGGAAAACCAGGGACGCGAGGTACGGCATCGTCCCGGTGTCGGTAATGGCTATGTTATCGAACGTGACGGTTACCGGGTCTATATCGCCGGGGATACCGCGGATACCCCGGATATGCGTGCCCTGCAGGACATCAACATGGCTTTTGTGCCGATGAACCTGCCCTATACCATGAGTATCGACCGTGCCGCCGATGCCGTGCTTGATTTCGCGCCCGAAAAGATCATTCCCTATCACTACCGTGGTGAGAACGGACTGGCTGATGTCGAGGCTTTCCGTGCCATGGTTGAAGCTGGCAGTGATGATATTGAGGTAGTGCTGCTCGACTGGTACCCGGACAGGTGAAGCCCTGGTGTTGAACAGGCAGGTGTCAGACCGGTGCCAGAGTCAAGACGCTGACACCTTTCGACCTTTCGAAACCTCATAAGGGCCGACAGCCTGCAGAACTATGACAGCCTGTTCAGGTGTTTGCGGCCAGTGCATCATCCAGTTCATTGGCGCGCAGGTAGGCTTCACGCCCGCTGACAAGTTTTTTGTATGCGTCGAATTCCGGGCGCTGAGGCAGTGAGCCAAACTGCGTTCCCCAGATAATGTGTGAACCTATAAAAATATCCACTGCGGAAAATTTTTCGTCGACAAGATAGTTTCCCCCAGAAACCGCAGCTGCCAGGACCTCTACGGTCTGCTCATAGGAGCCGTAACCGACCATCCCCCGTTTATCTTCCGGTACTGCCCATCCAAGATTGTTATCGGTGACTGCTGCTTCCAGCGGCCCGGCTGCAAAAAACAGCCAGCGATAATAGGCCTGACGTTTTTGCGGGGGTGGTGCCAGTCCAGCTTCGGGAAAGGCATCCGCCAGATAGGCAAGAATCGCCGGTGTTTCCGTGACCACTTTTCCGTAGTGGCTCAGGGCAGGCACCTTTCCCATTGGATTGACGGCAAGATAACTCGGGGCTTTCATGGCGGGACCATGTTCAATGATTTCAGACCTGTAATTACAGCCGATTTCTTCCAGCATCCAGCGGACAATACGGCCTCTGGACATGGGGTTTGTATAAAAAATCAGATCATTCATGGAGGCCTCAGTTCGGGTTATGAATTTTTCAATACAGCGTTTGAGTGGTGAATGCACTGTCTGGCAGAATCAGGCCGTATAATAGACCCGAATGTCGCATTCGCAAACCCGTTATGGACGCTATTGAACTGAGTCTTTTCGTAAGCCGGATGGAAGCTGTCTGTGAGGAGATGGGTGTCGTGCTCCGACGTACGGCATTTTCTCCCAACATCAAGGACAGACTGGATTTTTCCTGTGCCCTGTTTGATGCACGGGGCGATCTCTGTGCCCAGGCTGCCCATATTCCGGTCCATCTGGGCAGTATGGCTTTTGCCATGCGCGCCATTGTCGACCGTTTCGACTGGGAGGATGGCGATGTCCTGATCCTGAATGATCCCTTTCTCGGCGGGACACATTTACCGGATGTCACGGTTATTGCCCCCCTGTTTGATGCAGAAGCAACGCTTCAGGGTTTTGTGGTAAATCGGGCGCATCACGCCAATATCGGTTCAGAGTCTCCAGGCTCCATGCCCAACTCATCCTGCCTGCAGGAAGAAGGTCTTATCATTGAACCGCAGAAGCTGTACCGTCGCGGCGAGCTTAACCAGCCACTGGCCGCACAACTGGCTGCTTTGCAAAGCGGTGCAGCAGACTCACCGGCAGAAGGCATTGGCGGGGATTTCGCTGCCCAGATCTCTGCCCTGCATGCTGGCAGGCAGGGCTTGCACAAATTGATAAAGCAACTGGGAAATGACAAATTTGCCCTGGCCCTGCAGGCGCTTAATGACTACGGGGAACAGATTGCCAGGGCCAGTCTGCAGCGCCTGCCTGCCGGTACCTATGCCTTTACGGATTATCTTGATGATGATGGTTTCGGCAACCGTAACCTGCGCATCAGCCTGCAACTCACCGTAGGGGATGAGCGGATTCTGGCCGATTTCACTGGGACCGATGCGCAGGCTGCCGGCAACGTGAATTGTCCCCTTTCAGTCACTGCGGCGGCGGTGTACTACGTCTTCCGCTGTCTGATGCCAGAGAATACCCCTGCCTGTGCCGGTATTTTCAGGCATATACATTTGCAGGCACCAGAGGCTTCACTGGTTAACGCCGTATTTCCCGCCGCCGTGGTGGCAGGCAATGTGGAGACCTCCAGCCGCATTGTGGATGTGG
>CAZKJY010000165.1:0-5134 GCA_964553165.1 uncultured Enterobacteriaceae bacterium | reverse complement strand
CCGGTTCAGATTGATTTCTTCCTGCAGAGTCACCTGGTAGGCGGTATCGGTGTGCGAACTGGCCGTGTAGAGTTCCAGCATCAGAGAACCTGCTATTTCCAGATCGCCTGCCAGGGGTTCGCTGATAAAGGTAAGACTGTTGAGTTCATTACCAAGTCGTGAGATATCAAGACTGTTCTGCTGAATTTCCGCAGCCAGACTGGCAGGGACTGAGCTATCCAGTGATTGACGGTTTAAAAAAAGCGCCATCGGTTCAACCTGGCGGGGTGGCCATTCATTGATGATTTGCCAGAGGTTCTGTCCCTGGGTCTGATAGCGCAAAGCCGGTCGGGTGCTGAAGTCCGCAGCATCTTCAGACTGCAGGCACCACTGGTAAAATGGCATGAGGTCCTGCTCCAGAAAATTCTGATTCAGTAACAGGGATCCCGCTTCATTATAGATAGCCATTTTATGAATGCTGTTGAGTTGCTGAAGCATCTGAACATTGCCATTGATGCCACGTTGCTGCTGCCAGCTGTCAGCGACAAATACCGGGATGGTAATGGCTCCCGCGTTGGGTAGACTGCTGCGAATCTGCCAGAATTCGTCGTAAAGCGGGTGTGCCAGCATCTGCAGACGCATATCAAAATCAACCAGCCGTGCGTTGCCACTTTGTGGAAAAGCATTTTGTCGCCTGACTGCATTTTCATACCAGGTCTGCAGAAATTCCGGACTGCTCAGTCCGCCGGGAAAGGCCCAGTCATGGTAGGGTCTTACCAGTCCGTTCACCGGCGCTATACAGCGCAGGGATGGAGGGTTTTGAATGGCCATCTGCCATTGAGCAGCGGCATAATACTCGGCCCCGATGCCAAGCACGCGTCCATCCGACCAGTTCTGCGCTGCAATCCATTCAATAATTTCATAATGATCCTGCTGCTCATCGCGGGAGAGAAACTGAAAACTGCCTTCTGAGGCGCCCGTGCCTCGACTGCTGGCAATCACGTAATTGAAACCCTGGCTAACGAACCACGCAACCTGCCCGGTCAGGGCATTTGCAGGCGGGATACTGTCATCATTGTGCGGGTATGGCGCGGAGGCATAAAGGGTTGGGTAGCTGCCATCCTGGGCCGGGCGATAGATATCCACAGCAATATTGACGCCATCACGCATGCTGACCATGCGGTTACTTTCGGTGACGATCAGGGGGCCGCTCGCCTGAATAGGAGTCTGGGCCTGCCCGAGCACTGGCACCAGGCCTAACAGAACGATAAAAATCAGGCTGCTACGTTTGCTTTGCACGTCTTTTGCCTTGATGAACGCTATTCAGTAAATCCTGAGGATTATACTCAATCCTGGCAGGCAAACCATGCCGACAGCTTATTTGGCAGTGTTTCAGTTTGAACATGCCAGGTTCAAACTGAGACGCTATCGATTATTTCTCTGAATAACTCCCTGTTGCACATATAAAAAAGATTCATCTAAGTTTTTCTTCAGTTATTTTTTGAACACTCTGTTTGTCCCTGCCAAATGCCTAGAGAGACACTGGTAGATAGTCTAGAATCCCTTTCAGTTTCAGAGACAGGATTTGATTTCATCTTGCTGTCCCATCCTCCGGATTGCTGAAAGATTCCGGAAAGTTCTCGCTAAATCTTGAAATTGCATTGAGTAAAGGCTTCATTTCCGAGCGCAAATAAACCGTTCCAAAATATTGAAAAGGTGGTTATAAACGATGGCTAGACCAATTGAATTTGAATATGACAAAGTTCTTGAAAGTGCAATGCAGCAGTTCTGGAAAGAAGGATATGAGGCCAGTTCAGTTCAAAAATTACTCGATGCGACCGGAATCAACCGGGGGACTTTGTATAATTCATTTGGTGATAAGGACACTTTTTTCAAACTCTGTGTTGAACGCTATAACGACCAGATAAAAAAGCATATTGATGAGACCCTGACCAATACTAAACTCGATGCAGCAACAGCCATCGAAGCCTATATCAAAGCGGTGGTCATCAATCCTGCGCCGAAACAGCGCTCACTGGGGTGTCTGCTGGTAAATTCCGTGTGTGAAAGCATTAACTGGGACAGGGATATGCAGAAACTCATCCGCAATTCACTGAACAACATCCGCAAGGCCTTTCTGAGCCGCACCAAACAGCTGGAAAAATCCAAAAAACTGAGGCGTGGACTCAAGGCAGATCCGGCTGCCGAAATCCTCATGGGTCAGTTACAGGGGATGTATGTCAGCGCCCGTAATGGACGCTCTCCCAAGAATCTGGAAACCCTGCTGGATTCCGGCATGGCCGCTATCCTCAAATAGCGCCATCCGGGCATTCCCGGCTTGCAGGGGGTCATAAAGCTGGTATACTGGCCTCCCTCATAATTATTATAAATAGCAAATTTTTGGGTTTAGTATGAAAACAGCCGTAAGCTCCATGGTGAAGCGCAAGAAGGACGAGTCAAACATCGATTTGACTCCGATGCTGGACGTTGTCTTTATTCTGTTAATCTTCTTCGTGGTAACTGCTTCTTTTGTAAAGGAATCAACGCTTGACGTTCAGGGTCAGGATCCGAACAACAATCCGCCGCCGCCTTCTGAGGACACGCCGCAGAACATTCTGATCCAGCTTGATGCGCAGGATGGCATCTTCTTCAATCAGGAACGCATTGATATTTCAGCAGTTCGTGCCAGGGTGGCCTCACACAGAGCGGAAAACCCGGTCGCCTCCGTGGTGATACAGCCTAACAATGACTCCACCGCAAACGCACTGGTCGTTATCATGAATGCCTCGCGTGAAGCAGGAGCGACGGATATTTCTGTTATCCAGCCTCGCTAACATTCTGTATTTATTATAAAAAAGCCCGGGCCTGCCCCGGGCTTTTTTATTTTTACGCTAGCCTGATTGTGGTAGTCTGTAGTTAGTCTTCACTCGGCAGGAGGAACTGCGATGGGAATCATGGTAATCGTTTTGGTGCTGATAATGATGCAGTATTCATTCTTTGGCATTCAGGTGGGGAAAGCGCGGGTTGATTACAAGGTTGAGGCGCCGGCAATCAGTGGCCATCCGGTGTTTGAGCGTCATTACCGGGTCCAGCAGAATACCATGGAGCAATTGCTGGTTTTCATTCCCATGTATCTGGTTTTTGCCTTCATGGCAGAAGGCAGGGGCTGGATGGGTCATGAGATTGCCAGTGCCATGGGCATCCTTTGGCTTATCGGGCGCTTCGTGTATGCCAATGCCTATGTGAAAGATCCGGCCTTGAGGGGCAAGGGCTTCATGCTAAGCTTTCTGGCATCCGTAGTATTAATCGTCGGCAATCTGCTGGCAGGCGTGCTCAGCCTGCTGGGATGAGCGAGTGTATGGCAATGGTTAAATCAGTCGGGAAAACTCCTTTTTCAGCGCGTATTACTGCAGCTTCATGGATGCTTGCTCTCCTGTTGTGCCTGCCTTCTGGGCAGAGTCAGGCGGAAGACATTCCTCTGTATCAGGCACGGGTCGTGAATGAATACCCCCATGATCCAGATGCCTTTACTCAGGGTCTGATTTACTGGGAGGGTGAACTCTATGAGGGAACCGGCCAGTATGGCGCATCCACATTGCGCCGGGTTGATCTGGAAAGTGGAGAACTACTGCAGCGGCGAAACCTGGATCGCCGTTATTTCGGGGAAGGCATCACCATCCTCAATGATAAAATTTACCAGTTAACCTGGCGTGCCAGTGTTGGTTTTGTGTATGACCGCGAAAGTTTTGAGCAGTTGGGTAGTTTTTACCTGCCAGGTGAAGGCTGGGGCATCACACACGATGGAGAACAGTTGATTGTCAGTGATGGTTCCCCCTTTCTGCGGTTCCTGGATCCGGAATCCCTGGAGGAAGTCAGACGGGTGCAGGTCACAGATGATACAGGTGAAGTGGTTTACCTTAATGAACTGGAATACATCAACGGTGAAGTGTGGGCCAATATCTGGTACCAGAATTATCTGGTCAGGATTGATCCCGAAAGTGGCAGGGTAAAGAGTCGGGTAGACCTGAGTAATCTTTACTCAGAGCGCCGATCCTTTGATGCGGTATTGAACGGCATTGCCTGGGATGCAGAGCAGGAAAGACTCTTTGTGACAGGAAAGCTCTGGCCCCGTCTCTATGAAATTGAAGTGCTTGACTAGATTCCTCCTGCTGCCGGCCCTCTGTTTTCTGCTGGCAGGTTGTGAAAGCATTACTTACTACAGTCAGGCTATCCTCGGTCAGCTATCCATCCTCAGTAAACGGGAAGACATTGAGCGCCTCATCGAAGCAGAGTCAACGCCCGCTCCCCTGAAAGCAAAACTGCAGACAATCCTTGAAATCAGGCAGTTCGCAGCCAGCGAGTTGGGCCTGCCTGTGACTGACAGTTTTGACAGCTATGTGGAGCTGGAAAGACCATTTGTGGTGTGGAATGTCTTCGCCACGCCTGAGTTTTCCATGCAGCCACAGCGCTGGTGCTATCCCGTTGCCGGCTGTGTCTCCTATCGTGGTTATTTCAATGAAACCCGGGCAAATCGCTATGCTGCCAGCCTCCAGGCTCAGGGTATGGATGTCTATGTCGGGGGAGTCAGCGCCTATTCCACCCTGGGATGGTTTTCCGACCCGGTGCTCAGCACGGTTATCAATCGGGAAGATTACCGGCTGGCGGAACTGTTGTTTCATGAACTGGCCCATCAGCTTGTCTATATTCCCGGCGATACTGAATTCAACGAGAGTTTTGCCACAGCCGTTGAACAGGAAGGCCTGCGTCGCTGGCTGGCAGCCAATGATTACAGCGAAATCCGCAGCCGACAGATAATCGAAGAGGCGCGTGAAAGCAGCACGCGCAGAGAGCAGTTTGTGGCGATGGTGTCGGATACGGTAAAGGAACTGGAAGCGCTTTACGACAGTGATCTGGATGCGCAGAGCAAACGGCAGGCCAAAGCAGAGATTCTTGCGGCCATGAGAAACACCCATACCATACTCAGACAGGACTGGGGAGGGGTCTCCGCCTATGAGAGCTGGATGAGCCAGGCGCTCAATAATGCCCAGCTGGCTACGGTCTCCACCTATTTCAACTGTGTCCCGGCTTTTGAACAGCTGTTGCAGGAAGCGAATCATGAGCTGCCGGCATTTTATGCGGCCGTCAAAGATCTGCA
>CAZKJY010000164.1:0-5201 GCA_964553165.1 uncultured Enterobacteriaceae bacterium | reverse complement strand
GACAACATGTCATTGAGAGTTACAGCGGTCGTCCAGAAAATATCCATGTTCTGCCCTATATCACACCTTCGTATATAAAAGCAGCTAGCCCCAATATAGAGTTCGAAAAGCTATATAGACTTCCACGCAAGTATATATTTTATCCAGCTCAATTCTGGCTTCATAAAAATCATCTTAAGCTGCTAGATGCTGTGAATATAGTTAAACGCAAGTACGATGATATCCAACTGGTTTTAAGTGGTGCAAAACGCAACAATTTCACTCTTATCAAGAAATATTCAGACAATCTTGGGCTTGATACCAACGTTAGTTTTGTAGGTTATGTCCCCAACAGCGATATTAGTGAATTCTATAAAAATGCCGTAGCCTTGGTTATGCCGACATATTTTGGTCCAACCAACATTCCCCCCCTGGAAGCTATGGCAATGGCTTGTCCTGTCCTTATTTCAAACCTGTATTCCATGCCGGATCAATGTGGAGATGCCGGACTCTATTTTGATCCGGATTCTGCTGAGGATATAGCAGAAAAAATTATGGAAATATGGGGCAGTGACACCTTAAGAATGCAGCTATCAGACAATGCAAAAAAGCAAAGCGCCTTGTACCAGCAGGATAACTTCAATATCAACCTTGGCCAGATAATGGGTATTATTTCTGCCAATCTATGAAAATATCAATAATCACAGCCGTATATAACCGTGCAGATACCATCATTTCTAGTATGGATAGTATTGCAAATCAGACTTATAAAAATTGGGAACACATCGTAGTTGATGGGGCTTCTACGGATGGCACTTTGGAACTGATAAGGTCTAGGCTTACTGATAAAATGATTCTAATAAGTGAGGTAGACAATGGCATCTATGATGCGTTGAATAAAGGACTTTCCATGGCAAATGGTGACATTATTGGCATCCTACATTCAGATGATTTTTTATCAGACAAGAATGTACTCCAAGATATCGTGAAAAAATTTAGTGGTACTTCAGTTGATGCCACTTACGGTGATCTGGATTACATCTCAAATTCTAAACCTGACAGGGTTATACGACACTGGAAAGCGGGGCAATACCGGAAAAGTCTATTACGTAGGGGGTGGATGCCACCGCATCCGACATTATTTTTACGCCGAGAGGTTATAGATAAACTGGGGAATTTTGATACTCGATATAAAATTTCTGCAGATTACGATGCGATGATACGGTATCTGTATACGGGCAACATATCACTTGGATATGTCGAAAGGGTGCTTGTAAAAATGCGTGTTGGTGGAGAAAGCAACAAATCGTTAAAAAAAATGCTATTAAAAAGTAAAGAAGATTATCAAATATTACGTAGAAATAATTTAGGAGGAGCGTGGGTTCTTATCTATAAAAATCTAAGAAAAGTAAGCCAATTTTTTAAAAAATGAATATTTTTACGTTCTAGTACTTTAGTCGGGGGTTTTAAGTAATCCAACGATAAGTGTGTAAATTGCAAAAAGAAGTAAGAATATTAAGAAAAAGAAACTTTCTGTTAAAAGTTGTGAATAAAGTATTATCCCTATCAATCCCAGTATTATTGCGGTTAAGTATAGGCTGAAAACTACTCGTTTCATTGAAAAGTTAAGATTAAGCAATATATGGTGAAGATGATCTCGACCAGGGTGAAAAGGAGATTTATTTTGTAAAGGTCTTTTAATAAGTAGTGAAATTGTATCCATTAACGGCACCGCCAAAAACCATAGGGCCATCACAGGCAACATCATCTGATCTTCGCCTTGAGTTGATTCGATCATAGGCCAAGCCAGAACAAAGCCCAAAAATGTACTTCCTGAATCGCCAAGATAAACTAACGCTGGTTTACGCCACGGTAACCTGAAATTTAAAGCCAAAAATGCAAGCAAGGCGCATAGAAGTACTGCAATAAAAATAAGTATTGTCTCATTACCAGATTGCCAAGCGACGATTCCCAAGAATGACAAGGCGATCGTCACCATCCCTCCAGACAAACCATCCACGCCATCACTCATATTAATGGCATTAATGACGCCGACTGTTGCAAATACAGTTACTGGAAAGCTCATAATTCCCAGATTTATATCGCCAAAGCCAAATAAATTTCCAAACGAAGTTAATTGATTACCTGCGGCGAAATACATCAGAGTTGCAGCGGCTGCCTGGCCCCCCATCCTTATCCCAACTGGCATGTGTTTGTAATCATCGATGGCGCCAAGCACCAGTACGATTAAGGAGATGGCCAGCAGGTCACCGTATTCAGCCAGGACGCTCGGATTAAACAGGGTGATAAACACCACCCCGACATAGATGCCTATGCCGCCGATGAGAGGCGTCGGATTGTCGTGTGTCTTTCTGCCACCCGGGTGATCCATGAGGCCAACGCGGTTGGCGACGGGTTTTAGCACAAACAGGGAGGCGGTGGTGACAAAGAAAGAACTGAACAGGCTGACAATGTCCATATTTAGACCTGTGGGTGTAATGAAGAATCAAACATACTGCTGTCTATCTTGCTATGATTCTTGGAGCTTGTGATTAAATCCTTAGAAATCATTGAATTAGCACAGATACGTGGCAAATCAGGCGAGCTATTGTACCTAAGAATTTCTGAAAATACATTGAAAAAATTCACTTTATTGGTTTGTTGTAGACGGTGTCCCTGGTCCTGGCTGCTTGCTGACGAGAAGACAGGCGCTGGGTAAAATTTCTTGATGAGTTTGCCTCTTATATCGGATACACTCTGGCACTTATAGGCAGTGCTTATCGTTAGCTCTTTTCGATAGTTCTTTGTAGTTCATTTTCTGGTTGGAGTATGTCGGCTCGATGCGGCTAAAAAGTATCAAACTCGCAGGTTTTAAATCATTCGTCGATCCGACCACCGTTAACCTCCCAAGCAATCTTTGTGCCGTCGTTGGCCCCAATGGCTGCGGCAAGTCCAATATTATTGATGCCGTGCGCTGGGTGATGGGCGAAAGCTCAGCGAAGAACCTGCGTGGCGAGCAGATGACCGATGTCATCTTCAACGGCTCCAGTACCCGCAAACCTGTTGGTCAGGCTTCTGTTGAACTGGTCTTTGACAACAGTGATCGCACCGTAAAGGGGCAATATGCCAGTTTCAACGAAATATCGGTGAAACGGGTGGTAAATTCCGAGGCCCAGTCGACCTATTTATTAAATGGCGAGAAATGCCGTCGCCGGGATATCACGGATATCTTCCTGGGCACCGGTCTTGGGCCGCGATCCTATTCCATCATCGAGCAGGGCATGGTGTCCCGCCTGATTGAATCCAAACCTGAAGAACTGCGTGTTTTCATTGAGGAAGCCGCCGGCATCTCCAAATACAAGGAGAGACGCCGCGAAACCGAAAACCGCATCAAGCGTACCCGGGAGAATCTGGAACGTCTGACCGATATCCGCGAAGAACTGGAACGCCAGCTTCAGCATCTGCAACGCCAGGCCAAGGCCGCCGAGCGCTATAAAGAGTACAAGCAGCAGGAGCGGGATACCCGAGCTCAGCTGAATACCATCCGCTGGCGTGACTTTGATGCGGAGGTGAATCGGGCCCAGCAACAGATCCGCGAACTGGAAGTCAAACTGGAGGCCGGCATCGCTCAGACGCGGTCTTTTGAGGCTGAAATAGAGTCTCAGCGCGAAGCCAATGTTGATTTTCAGGAAACCCACCAGAAAATTCAGGCCAGCTACTATTCACTGGGTAGCGAGATCAGCAAGATCGAGCAGAATATAGAGCACCAGCGCCAGCGTCAGTTGGAGCTGAATGAAGAGCTGAGCAATATCCGCAACAACCTGGCCCAGGCCACGGGCGAGATGCAGGAAGACAAGGATCAGATTGCCATGCTGGAGACGGCTATCGCGGAGATTGAACCGGCCCTGCAGCAGGCGAAAGCGGATGAGCAAGCAGCGAATGCCGAGCTGGAGGCTGCAGAGCAGGGCATGACTGCCTGGCAGCATGACTGGGATCATTTCAATACCCATTCTGCGGAGGCAACCCGCCTCGCCGATGCTGAGCAGCAGCGTATCAAACACCTTGAGAATATTGTCGAACGGGGCATTCAGCGTCAGGCCAGCCTGAAGAATGAACTGACTAACCTGCACACGGAAAAAGAGGAACAGGAAATCCGGTCCCTCAGTCAGCAGATTGCGGATATCGAGACCGCCGCCGAGTCCCTACAGAACCAGAATAAAGATCTGCTTACGCGCATTGAAGATACCCGTCAGGCCGTCAAGGATTCCGATACCCAGCTGGCTGAAAAGCGCAGTCAGTTGCAGAGTCTCTTGGGGCGGCAGGCCTCCCTGGATGCTTTACAGCAGGCCGCCCTGAGCCAGGAAGACAGAGCTGATGCCTGGCTGGACAGCCATCAGCTCAAACAGAACCGGCGTCTGGTAGACGAACTGACTGTTGAAAGTGGCTGGGAGCTGGCAGTCGAAACCGTGCTTGGTGACCAGATGCAGTCAGTTTGTGTGGAGGACCTCTCAAGTCTGTCGGCCTTACTGGATACCTTTGAAGAAGGGCTGCTGCAGTTTGTTGAGACAACACCAAAGTCCCTGCAGACAAGTGCCAATGCCACGTTGCAGTCACGCGCGCTTCAGGACAAGGTCAGTACCACCAACCAGCTTGAATCCCTGTTAAGTGGAATCTACACCGCCGAGTCGCTGAGCGACGCGCTCTCAATCCGTGATCATTTGGCCTCCCATGAGTCCATCGTGACACGTGATGGTCTGTGGCTCGGTCAAGGCTGGTTGCGTTTAGCCCGTGGTGTCGATGCCCAGGCCGGCGTCCTGAAACGCAAGGAAGAACTGGAAACGCTGGACAAAGAGATCGCAGGGCTGAAACAGACAATCAGCGAGACCCAACAGAACAACGAACAGCAACGCCGATCGCTTGCCGAAGCCGAAGCAGAAAAAGAAGCCTTCCTGGACAAACTGGCCGGGTTGAACAAACAGGCCGCCAACCTGAATGCCGAGCGTTCAGCGGCCAGCGTCAAGGTTGAGCAGGTGAACGAGCGTCGCCAGCGCATAGCAAAAGAAGTCGAAGAATTGACCCAGCAGGTTGCCCAGGAACAGGAAAACATCTCCAATTCACGGGTAAAACTGCAGGAAGCCCTGGATCGCATGGCGCAGGATACGGACAAGCGGGAATTACTCCTGCAACAGCGTGAAGCGGTGCGTAATCGATTGGATGTCAGC
>CAZKJY010000163.1:0-5220 GCA_964553165.1 uncultured Enterobacteriaceae bacterium | reverse complement strand
AAACCTGTAGAATGAGACTTAACAATGAAGCAGTCTGATCAAGAAGTTGCTCCGGGTTATCCGGTATTCCTGGGGTCTGAAATTGAACAGCCGGATCCAGACCAGGCTTTTTTTCATGTGCTGCCCGTTCCCTTTGAGGACTCCGTGTCCTATGGTGGCGGGACTGCCATGGGCCCTTCGGCCATTCTGGAAGCTTCCTGGCAGCTGGAAGTCTGGGACGGTAAAAGTATCCCCAGCAAACATGGCATCTATACCCATCCCCCGGTCGATTGCGAGGGTGAAGCCGAAGCCGTGATTGAAGGCATCAGTCAGGCGGTACAGCAGATCGTCGCCCGTGAAGGATTTCCGGTAGTCCTCGGAGGGGAACATACGGTGACTTATGGTGTCATTCTCGGACTGATCGAAGCAGGTATCACAGATTTTGGAGTGGTACAGATTGATGCCCATGCCGATCTGCGTGATGCCTATGAGGGCAACCTTTACAGCCATGCGTCAGTGATGAAACGCATCGCCGATCTGGATGTGCCAATCTACCAGCTCGGCATCCGTGCCATGTGTGAAGAGGAAGTACAGGCGCGCAAGCTCTATGAAATAGAACATATTGATGCGGAAGTGCTGGTGAAAAAGAATATCTTTAAATTCGATTTACCGGATGATTTTCCCGACAAGGTGTTTTTCACGGTCGATGTCGATGGCTTTGATCCCTCAGTGTTCCCTTCCACCGGGACTCCCGTGCCGGGTGGTTTGAGCTGGTATCAGGTGCTGAGTCTGTTTGAATCAGTTAGCCAGCAGGCCAAAATCATCGGTTTTGACATCATGGAGTTCGCCCCGATCGAAGGGTTTCATGCCTATGAGTTCTCAGCTGCCTTGTTGACTCATAAAATGATGGGGATTGTTGCCAGAAATCAGTTATAGCTGAGGATTTCAGTTTCAGCGCTGTGAATCCGCGTCATATCTGACCGTAAGTACCTTATTTGACACGAATTGTGGCCCCTCCGGTTTATTCTTGGGGGGGACTAGTGTATCCTTCTGCCCCCTTAATACAGACGAGAATACAGTACGACTGCCGAATTCGTCGGTAAAAGAAGCCATAGGGGGCTGCTATCTACGTTCTGCAGAACTTGCAGATCAGGAAGACCACCGTTTTCTGGTTAATAGTTTTATTAACCACCAGTCAGGCCTGTATGGCCGAAATTTCCCTGAACAGCAATACCACGCTTGCCGCTGAAGGCTATTTTGTTCTCAGCTGGGAGTCTGATGCTGATTCACCCCTTACTCTCGAACAGTCCAACAGAGCCGACTTCAGCGAGGTCATCAGCACCAGGGTTGCCGCCGACGGCGACATCACGATAACGGGGCTGATCGATGGGGATTATTATTTTCGACTGCTGAACGACAATCTGCAGCAAAGTAACCTGCTGAGGATTGAGGTAGCTCATCACAGTCTGGTTCGTGCGCTGGCATTTTTCAGTCTGGGGCTGGTGCTGTTTATTATTTTGCTGCTGACAATTTATATCGGCAGCAGAAGGGGAGATCAGGCATGATCAGTGTCTCCCTGTCCCCGGGTATTGCCTTCATCATTCTGCTTGTCTTCGGTCTGCTGTGGATCGCTGCCGGTTATCTGCTCGGTCGTCAGAACAAAACCCTCGAAGACTATATGCTGGCAGGACGTAATGTCGGCCTGGCCTTTGCCTCCGCAACGGCAATGGCAACCTGGGTCACCAGCAACACCACCATGACAGCTCCCCAGCTTACCTACCAACTGGGGGTCTGGGGCATGGTGGGTTACTCGCTGGGTGCAATCGGCCTGCTGCTGTTTGCTCCGCTGGCAGGCAGAATCAAGCGTATTCTGCCCCATGGATTTACCTCTGGTGATTTTATCCGAGAACGTTATGGCAATCTGGCCTGGCGCATTTTTCTGGTGATTTCGCTGTGTTATGCCTTTGGCTGGCTGATCAGTCTGGGCATGGCCGGTGGTATTCTGGTGAATGCACTCAGCGGGCTCAGTTATCACCTGGGCATGAGCGTGATTCTGTTTGTCTGTGTTTCCTATACGCTGCTGGGTGGCCTGCGCGCTGTCATCGCCACCGATTTTGTACAGACCATTATCATTCTGCTGGGGGTGATCACCATTGCTTTCCTGGTTATCGATAATATCGGTTTTGAAACACTGCACAGCAATCTTCAGCAGGAACACCCCATGCTGCTGAGTCTGATTTTTCCAGCGGCCATCATGTTCCTGTTCAACAATCTCTTTTTCGGGGTTGGTGAGATTTTTCATTCCAATGTCTGGTGGTCTAGAGCCTTTGCTTTCCGCACCAACACCGGGACCAAAGCCTATCTGATCGGCGGACTGCTGTGGTTGCCCATTCCGATCGTTGCGGGCTTTATTGCACTGGCGGCACCCTCCCTGGGACTGGTTGTCCCTTCTGCCGACATGGTTGGCCCCATGGTGGCGGGTCGTATCCTGGGAACCGGCGGGGCCATTATTGTCTTCATCGTGATTTTTTCTGCCCTGGCTTCCAGTCTCGACTCCTTGCTGGCTGCCACATCCGACCTCATCACCCAGGATATCTACCGCGGACATATCAACAGGGGGGCCAGTGACGAGCACTGTTTCAGAATCAGCAAATTCATCATTCTCGGTCTTGGTTTTGCGACCTGGCTGCTTTGCCTTCCCAGGATCACCACACTGGCTTCACTGCTGTATTTCACCGGCGCCTTTGTTGCCAGTGCCATCTGGCCCATCGTTTTTGGCCTCTACTACCGCTGGGTGACTGGCCTGGCAGCAGCCCTGGCCATGCTCGCTGGAACCATCCTGGGACTGTTCGCCTATTTTCAGATCGGCTTTTACGTGGCAGCACTGGTATCCAGTGCGGTGTCTCTGCTAGTCATTCTCAGCGTCAGTTATTTCAGCAAAACGGAATTCAGTTTTGAAAACCTGGCAAATAACAAAGGAGTGGTGTCGTGATTTCATTATCTGCCCTCAGCATTCTGGTGTACCTGGCATTGGGATTGACGGTATTTGCACCGATATTCCTGATTGCATTACTAATCCGCGATTTTAGACGAGGTGACTTATGGTAGATCAGCCGGCAACAACAAAAGGGGCTGACCCCGGAGAAAACACAGTTAACCGGGAAAGGCCCGAAGTATACGGAGACTCGCATCCAAAGGAGTTGCTGCGCATCATTGTGGAAGATGGTGAACATCTGCTGCCGCTGGAAAATCAGCATATTCTTTCAGCTGACCAGTTCGATCAGCAGACTCTGCTGCAACTGTTTCGATTGGCCGCGAAATATGAGAGCAATCCGGAGCGTTTCAGTACTCCCCTGCAGGGCAAGATTCTGATCAGCGCCTTCTATGAACCGCGCACCCGCACCCGGCTTTCCTTTGAAAGCGCCTGGCACCGGCTTGGGGGTGACATCATGTCGATTACCGATCGCTCCACCACCGGTATTGCCAAGGGTGAGTCCCTTTCCGATGTTGGTGAAATGTTTAACAACTATGCCGATTGTGTGGTCCTGAGGGATACGCGTGAAGCATCGCTGTTCGAGATGAGAAGCTCACTGCGTATTCCCATCATCAATGCCGGCAACGGTGTCGATGAGCATCCAACCCAGGCCATGTCGGATCTGTATACGATCTTCAAGTGGCGACCGGAGTTGATCCATAAAAAAGTCCCCAAAAAGGACAGGATCAGGATGGGGATCATCGGCGTGCCTGAACGCATGCGTACGGTCAGAAGTCTGCTGAAAATTTTTTCCAAGTTTCCCCAGATGTTTGAAGAGATTCAGATCTTTGATAACAGTGACTCTTCAAATGAAGACCTGTTAAAGGAAATGCGGGAACGTGGACTTCCGGTCAGAACAGCCAGCAAGTCTTTCAGGCAGGTGGTCGCGGAGCTTGATGTTATCTATATCAATGCGATTGCCTGGGTGGGTGACAGCTTTGAAACCTATGGCACGGATGTCAAACTTGATCTCGATGTCCCCTTCAAGAAGGATGCCATCATTCTCCATCCACTGGCGCGGGGTGAAGAACTCTCCACTGATCTGGATAACACTCCGCATAACTGGTATTTCTCGCAGGCCCGTGGCGCCGTATTTGTGCGCATGGCTTTGCTGACCTGTCTGGTGCATCGCAAGGGCAGGGTACTGGATGTCATTTAATCCTGAAAGTGACTGTCAATCTCAAATTCATTAATCAAGTAGCGTAACTATGTGTGGAATTGCCGGCGTCATTCATCGCCAAAAGAAAGAATCGATAAATCCCCAAATCCTGGTCAACATGGCGGCCATTCAGCACCACCGTGGGCCGGATGGGTTTGGCTATCAGGTGCTGGAAGAGGAGGGTGTGGGCTTTTCCCATGCCCGCCTGAGTATCATTGATCTGGATGAAAATCGCGGCAAACAGCCTTTCCAGAGTCAGGACAGAAATCTGCTGCTTGCACATAATGGTGAGTTTTATGATTACCAGCGTATTCGCGCCGACCTGACCGCCCAGGGAGCCCGTTTCAGCAGCAAAAGTGACTCTGAAATCATCCTGCACCTGTATCCCCGGCTGGGCATCGAAGGAACCCTGCCCTATCTGCGTGGTGAATTTGCTTTTGCCCTCTATGACAAAAGGGAGGAAACCCTGTTTTTGGTGCGGGACCGTTTTGGAATCAAGCCCCTGTACTGGACCCAGATAAATGACAAGGTCATTTTTGGTTCGGAGCTGAAAGTGCTGTTTTCGCATCCCGAAGTAAAACCGAAGTTTTCGAGTGAAGGTCTGTATCACCAGCTGATTCAGACCATGGTGCCTGGAACCACTGCCTTTGAAGGCATCCATCAGGTCAAACCCGGGCATGTGGTGAGCATCAAAAGAAAGGACGATGGGCTGGTAATCAATGAACATAAATACTGGGATCTGGATTTTCCCCAGCAGCACGAACGTCAGGAAATGAGCGAAGAGGAGGCGATCACCCAGGTTCGTGAGGAATTGCTTAATGCAGTCAATCTGCGCATGGTTGCCGATGTGCCAGTGGGTTCCTATCTGTCCGGCGGGATTGATTCCTGTGCCATTCTCGGGCTGGCATCCGCCTGCTCACAAGGTCCGGTGAAAGCCTTTACCATCGGTTTTGATGACAAGAACTATGATGAAAGCGCCATAGCTACCCAGATGGCAGAGTCCTGTGGTGCAGATCAGGACATCATGCGTCTGTCCGGCAACGAACTC
>CAZKJY010000162.1:0-5239 GCA_964553165.1 uncultured Enterobacteriaceae bacterium | reverse complement strand
CTGGCGATCATGGAACTGATCAAGGAATCACTTGTAGAGCTGGCTCAGAGCGAGCCTTTTGCTCCCATTCACATCAAGGCAAAAAGCACATGATAGACGAAGTCCTGTTACGGCAAATTATTGAAGGTCTGTTACTCGCAGCCAATAAAGCACTGCCTCTTGAAAAAATAGCCGAACTCATCGGTGAGAAGGATTGCCCGGACAGGGATGCCATCAAAAAAGCCCTGGAGGATATCGAAGCTTCCTGTGAAGGGCGTGGTTTTGAATTGAAAAAGGTCGCGTCGGGCTACCGCTTTCAGGTCAGACAGAAGCTCAGCGACTGGGTTGGCCGCTTGTGGGAAGAGAAACCGCAACGGTATTCCAGAGCCTTGCTGGAGACACTTGCCATCATTGCCTACCGGCAACCGATAACCCGTGGAGACATTGAAAAAATTCGTGGTGTTGCTGTCAGTTCCAGCATTATTCATACGCTGCTGGAACGTGACTGGGTCAGGGTAGTGGGGCACCGTGATGTGCCAGGCCGTCCTGCGATGTATGCATCGACCCGACAGTTTCTCGATTATTTCAACCTGGAGTCTCTCAACGAGCTGCCGGCACTGACAGAAATCCGGGACATGGAAGGCCTTAATCAGGAACTGATTGAGGAGGAAGTCAAACCCGCGGGCAATGTCATTGAGTTTCCCAGCTATGTGGATGAGGAAGAGGTTGTTGTCCCGGATGAGGAAGAGTTGGCTGCTGCTGCGATCGGCACCCGCTCCATGGATGAAATTCTCGGGATACAGCCAGCAGAAGAATATGACGAAGACGATGAAGATGGCGAAGAAGGAGAAGGCGAGGGAGAAGCGGAAGAAGACAGCGACAGAGAGGCAGCAGGTGATGATTTGCCATTTGATGAAGACCCGGCTGATGAATTTCCGCAAGAGGAAGAGGACTGGGATCAGGACGACTATGAGGAAAGCGATGATGAAGATGACGACGTCATTGCTGATGATGATGACGAATCACAGGGATCCTCGGCTTACTGATCAGTTGTGGCGATAGATTAATTTCGTGAGAAATGAAGATGGACGATGACAAGGGAGAAAAGCTGCAGAAGGTTCTGGCCCGGGCAGGATATGGTTCACGCCGTGAAATGGAAGCCTGGATCACTGCAGGTCGAATCAGGGTCAACGGTAAAATAGCCAGACTCGGTGACCGTGCCGGAGCTGATGACAAAATCAGTGTTGACGGAAAAAAACTCGCCTCGAATACTGCCCAGTCAGTCCCCCAGACCGTGCTGATTTACAACAAGCCCTTGGGGGAGATCTGTTCACGCCGTGATCCGGAAGGTCGCCCCTCTGTTTTCGACAAACTCCCACGTCTCCAGCATGCGCGCTGGGTGGCAATCGGCAGGTTGGATATCAATACCAGCGGCCTGCTGCTGTTTACTACGGATGGCGAACTGGCCAACAAACTCATGCATCCTTCGACCCAGATCGAACGGGAGTATGCGGTCAGGGTCATTGGTGATGTCACGCAGGAGATCGTCGAGACCATGCATCGGGGCGTACTGCTGGAAGATGGCATGGCCAGTTTTTCCGATATTCAGTATTTTGCCGGTTCCGGAGCCAACCAATGGTATCACGTGGTCCTCATGGAGGGGCGCAACCGTGAAGTCAGACGTTTATGGGAATCCCAGGGACTCAAAGTCAGCCGGCTCAAACGGGTACGTTATGGCAATATCTTCATGCCCAGCACCATCAAGGTAGGTCAGTTTCGGGAATTGCCACCCACTGAGGTCAAGGCGCTCTATGAACTGGCCGGACTCAAATATCGGCCAGGAAAAAGTATGATGAGCACCCGAAGGCAGGGTGTAAGAAAAGCACATGCAGGAAACAGCAGGCCGCGCCGTTTTGGTAAAACCTGATACAAAAATTCAATGAGGTCCTAGATATGAAACTTTACGGAAACAATCTTTCACCCTTTGTGCGTCATTGCCGTGTTGCCTTTCTGGAGAGCGGGCTGCCGTTTGATTTTATTCTCGATACGGATTATCAAAAGAGCAGGGCGATGTCGCCTACCCAAAGAATCCCGTTTCTTGAATATGAAGCCGATGGCGTAGAGAAAATGCTTACGGATTCAAGCTCGATTCTCCGCTTGATCAGGGAACGGTCTGGCCAGACTTTCCTGCCCAGTGTTGAAGACCTGAATGATTTTTGTACTGTGAATACGCTGATAGATTCGCAGGTGAATCTGTTTCTGCTGAAGAAAGAAGGACTGACGCCGGATAAGGTCAGCTATCTTCAACGTCAGCAGAACCGAATCCAGACCGGCATGGTGGAATTAGAACAGAGGCAGTGGCCGACCGCAGCGCCCTGGGATGATGTCACGCTTCGACTGGGCTGCTTTCTGGACTGGGTTCGTTTCCGCAAACATTTCAGTCTGGAACCCTATCCAGGCTTGCTTGCCCTGCTGCAGAGTCTGGACACCTATGGGCCCTTCCAGCAGACTGCGCCGTTTGAAGGCTGACACTACTGCGCGTTGAATTGCCTGCCGTTTTCGGTGAGGCTGTCATCCCCCATCAGATACAGAAACACAGGCATGATAGCTTCCGGTTGCGGCAGTTTTTCCGGATTTTCAGCCGGGAAAGCTTTCTTGCGCATTTTGGTGGCGGTTGCCCCGGGATTCACGGTGTTGACGCGAATTCTGGAGGTATTCTCCAGCTCCAGGAACAGTACCTGTGCCAGGGATTCGATTGCGGCCTTGCTGACAGTATAGCCACCCCAGTATGCATAGGCCTGACGCCCGGCGCTGGAGGAAGTGAAAACGATGGAGCCATGTGCCGCGTTCTGCAGCAATGGCAGACAGTAACGGCAGAGGGCAAACTGGGCATTGAGATTGACCTGGATGACCTGGTTCCAGGTAGCCAGGGAATAATGCTGGATGGGGGTCAGGCTGCCGAGCAGGGCGGCATTGTTCAGCAGGCCATCAAGTCGGCCGAATTCCTGATGAATACTGTCTGCCAGTTCCTGATACTGGTTTTCTCCGGCTGTTTCCAGATCCAGTGGGGTAATCGCTGCCTGGGGATAGCCTGCCGCTTCAATTTCATCATAGAGCGCTTCAAGCTTATCGACCTGACGTCCATGCAGGATGACCGTGGCACCATGGCGCGCATAGTCGAGGGCGGCTGCACGCCCGATGCCTGAGGTGGCACCGGTAACCAGAATGACTTTGTCTTTCAGGAGTTCAGGAGGAGCCTGATAATCAAACATGATGAGTTCCAAACAGATAGTGGCTTATTTCGTCTGGCGTACGGGCGATAAAATCCGCCTGCCAGGTACTCAGTTCAGTGTTGGCCGGGAAATAACCCCAGGCCACGGCAATGGTTGCCATGCTGGCATTTTTACCGGCCTCAATATCGCGCAGATGATCGCCGACATAAATGCAGTCCCCGGGGGTGCAGCTCAATAGCTGACAGGCGCGCATGAGGCCTTCCGGATCCGGTTTGCTTTTGGCAAGCTGGTCAGCACAAATGACGGTGGCACAGTTCTGCAGAAGCGGAAATTTTTGCAGAAGGGGTGTGGTGAAGCGGGAAGGCTTGTTGGTCACAATGCCCCAGTAAAAATTGTTCGACTCAATTCTGCTGAGCAGCTTTTCAATGCCCTCGAATAACGCAGGCTCTGTGCGTTCGATTTGTTCGGCATAGGCATCCAGCAGGGCTTGCAGATGGGCCTGAAACGCAGGGTTATTTTCATCAATACCAAAACCCATCCTGACCAGTGCGCGGGCACCATCAGAGACGGTTTCGCGCACCTGCCCATAACTCACAGGGGACTTGCCGTTTTCCTTCAGTAAATTATTAAGGACCAGGGTGAAGTCCTGTGCGGTATCCAGCAGGGTTCCATCAAGATCAAAAAGGACATGCTTGCTCAAGGTTGTGGCGCTCAGGCTGGTTTAGTGAAATGCATCAGGTAGTTCACATCAACATCGTCACCGAGTCGGTACTTTTTACTGAAGGGATTGTAGGTCATGCCCCGTTCTCCGATCAGGTCAAAACCGGTTGCGCGGGCATAGCGGGCCAGTTCGGAAGGTTTGATAAATTTCTGGTAGTCATGTGTGCCGCGTGGCAGTAAGCGCAGCAGGTACTCGGCTCCGATGATGGCGAAGAGATAGGCCTTGGGATTGCGATTGATGGTGGAGACAAACAGGTGCCCGCCCGGTTTCAACAGCTGTTGGCAGGCATGCAGAACGGAAGCCGGATCAGGCACATGCTCCAGCATTTCCAGGCAGGTGACAACATCAAAACCTGCGGCGTGATGTCTGGCGAACTGTTCTGCCGAGGCATGCTGGTAATCAATGTCCAGGCCGCTTTCCAGTAAATGCAGTTTGGCAACAGCTAGCGGCGCCTCTCCCATATCAATGCCAGTGACCTTTGCCCCCCGGTGCGCCATGGCTTCGGCAAGGATGCCGCCTCCACAGCCGATATCGAGCACCTGTTTGCCAGCCAGGTTGATCTTGCTGTCGATATAGGACATGCGCAGAGGGTTGATATCATGCAGGGGTTTGAACTCGCTGTTCCTGTCCCACCAGCGTGCAGCCAGTGCTTCGAATTTGGCGATCTCGCTGTTATCAACATTGTTACTTGCATTCACGGTTTAGTCTGCCTGTATTTTTTCCGCCCAGTATCGGGCCTTTTCCTGTAATTGACTGATGTCCAGACTGAGCAGTTCACCATTTTTAACGTTCAGTTGTCCAGCCACCCAGACATGGGAGACCTGTGAAGACTGGGTACTGTAGATCAGCGTACTCACCGGATCATAAACTGGCGTGCTGTTGACCCGATTCAGGTTGATGGCAGTGATATCGGCATATTTTCCGGATTCCAGCGTGCCAAGATGATCTGACAGTCCCATCAGCTCTGCACCGTTAACGGTGGCCATCCTGAGGACATCCCAGGCTGAAGGATTGGCGGCGTCGCCGGTAGCAATTTTACCAAGCAGGGCGGCCAGGCGCATTTCCTGCAGCATGTTGAGTTCATTGTTGCTGGCACTGCCATCCGTGCCCAGGGCAACGGTGACGCCGGCAGCCAGTAAATCCCCGACAGGACAGATGCCGCTGGCCAGTTTCATGTTGGAGGCAGGACAGTGCACTACAGAAGTGCCGCGTTCAGCCAGTAATGAAATTTCGTCAGTCTGTAACTGGGTCATATGTACGCATTGCAGATTGGGCATCAGCAGACCCAGTTCATCCAGATGCTTAA
>CAZKJY010000161.1:0-5254 GCA_964553165.1 uncultured Enterobacteriaceae bacterium | reverse complement strand
ATGCTGGCGACCGGTATCATAACCCTGTTTATGCCGGCTTATATTGGCCCGCAACTGTTCAACCATTTTGGCTTCCTGCATCTCTTCAGTGTACTGGTGCTGGTCAGTGTGCCGGTGTCATTTCTGGCGGCGCGTAGGGGAGACCTGCAAACCCACAAGCACAGCATGATAGGGCTCTATCTGGGCGGCATTCTGATTGCCGGCGCCATAGCCTTTCTGCCAGGACGCATGTTGCCTCTGCTGCTGTTTTAATCCTGCCTTTTTTCAGGCTTGAAATTTAAAAATTCGCTCCTATTTTCTCTTACAGTGAAGGCGAAAGCTTCACCAATTGCGACTGGTTCACTGGAACAGTCTTACTATTTTGTATTGCTCTATGAGGATATAAATCATGACAACCTTTGATTTTTCACCCCTGTACCGTTCAGCGATCGGCTTTGATCATCTGGCGTCCCTGCTGGATAGCGTCAGCCTGGTAGATCGCAGTCAGTCAGCCTATCCACCCTATAACATCGAGTTGCTGGAGACGGATAAATACCGGATCACCATGGCCGTAGCCGGCTTTAATGAAGATGAGATCAGTGTTGAAACCGAACAGAACACGCTGACCATTTCAGCCAGCAAACAGGACAAGGAAACTGAGCGTAAATATCTGCACAGAGGTATTGCCGAGCGAGATTTCAAACGACAGTTTCGACTTGAAGACCATGTCCGTGTCGTTTCGGCCAGTATGCATAACGGGCTCTTGCATGTGGAACTGGAAAGGGAAATTCCCGAAGCCATGAAGCCACGGCGAATCGCCATCAACGAGAAACCGCAGCAGGCGTATCTGAAATCAGCCTGATCGGACTGAACTAAATCTCAATTTTTATAAAGGGGCGGTAGGGTGTAAGAACCTGCCGCCTTTTCCTTTCTGGATTGGCTGCGTGGTTTTTTCAGCGCCTTGATCCCGGCAGCCAGTGCTGCACTGTCAAATGTTTCACTGTCACTGCTGCCATACATGGCATTCTCGAGGGCATCAAGCTGCCTGATGAGATCCTCATTATTCAGATGAGTCTTCAGTTGCTGCAGAGAGAGTATGCGCTCATCCTCAAAGAAAGCCCGTCCCCAGCTGAGCAGGGCCTGTCGAATCTGGCTAAGGTTCTTTTCTTCACAGGCATAGAGCAGTACCCGAAGCGACGATTCACTGCTTGGGGTCTGTGTTGCAGGTCTGGCTGCAGCCTGTGTTGAAGCTTGCACACCGGGCCCGGAACCAAAATGCATATTCTGAACGGCCTGCTGCAGGGCAAGTCGTGTTCGGTACCACATCCCGGTACTGAAGAGCCAGGCCAGGGCGAGGAATGCAGTGGCCAGGTACCAGAGCGGTGAAATGCCGGTACTGTTGCCGGCGCCGGTATTCATGCCGGTATTGACGACAGGGGTGGTATTGTCCAGCTGGATGTTGCTCTGCGAACCGGGCCGGGCATTCGTGTTGATGATGTTGAGCGTGTAGGCGGGCAGACGGGCAAATTCCAGCGTATCAGTCTCTGTGTTCCACCAGGGCACCTCAATGGGCGGGATGGTGAAATCGCCGGCCTGTGAAGCAACGATGGCAGTTCCCTGACTGCGCACACCGGTCACCCCGTTCTGGGTTGCCAGATCTTCGCGGTTGGCCTGGTCCGGATAATATTTCAGGCTGTCGGTTTCCGGGTAGACCAGATCGGGCAGCAGAGAACTGCTGATGCCGTCAGCACGCAAAGTCAGATTGCGGGTGACCGCTTCACCCACTTCAATAGCCTGCAGGTCCCGGCTCCAGCTTTCCTGAAGCACCAGATTGCTACTGGGTAACCAGGTGGCATCAGCAGGATAGCTGGCAGGTTTGCTCTTGACGACGATGTCATGTGCTTCACTGCGCAGGTTAATGGGGCGGCCGCCAGTCGTCTGGGTTGAAAAAATACTACCGACACGGCGGCGACCCACGGTCGCATTAAAGGTAATCGGGTCAATATGCAGGCTGCCACTGCTCTGGGGGAACATGACGTATTTGCGTTCAATAACGTTGTAACGCAGCCCGTTAATCACTTCCTGATAACTGGTTTCATTGGTCCCCAGGCGCTGAATCAGGGCATTGTCAGCGCTCGGATCACTTAACTGGGCTCCCTGATCAAAAGGACTGGCGAAAAAGATTCGCACGGTATAAATCAGTTCTTCCTGCACATAGATTTCATCCTTGCTGATACTGGTGGTCAGGAAAAAATCATCCATGCCGGATGAGGCCACCTGCGGCGTATCACCAACATTGATGGTGATCGGCTGGGTACGCTCGGCACCAATCTGGAATGCCGGAATGGTCAGGCTGCCGGTGCGTCTTGGCCGCAGGGTAATTCGGTATTCATTCCAGCGCTCAGAAACATTGTTGATGATGGTAAAGGATGAGCTGAGAGAACTGCCGAGCTCTTCAAAGTCTCTGTTGAGAGCACCCAGGTCAGGCGGGTCTGTGCTCAAGTCGGCATTCACCCGTATGGTCAGGGTGAAGACGTCGTTTGCCGTCAGATCGGTTCGGTCCACGAAGGCGCTGAGTGGATTCTGCTGGGCAAAACCCTGCGCCGTCAGGAGTAAAAGCAAGCATGTAACAATGAGTCTTACCATATCTGGGTTGTATTCTGTGCTTCGAAAATTCTCGGGTTCTGCAACTGTTCATACAGCAGTTGTTGGGTTTGATAGCGGAACTTGTTGCGCAGCAGTTCGCCGGGATCATCTTCAATCCGTCCCAGCCATTGCTGCATGGCCTGATCCTCTTCACTTTCACCCTGGTCGGCCAGGGTCTGCTCGGGCTGCAGGGTTTCTTCCAGGTTTTCTTCCTCCTGGCCGGCATCAGAATCGGTCACTTCGGACTGCTGTTGTTCCTGAGGTGCCTCATCGGATTGTTCCTGCTCAGCTTCCTGCTGATTTTCCTGGGCGGTCTGTTCCTGGCTTTGCTGTTCGGACTGACCCTCCTGGTTCTGTTCATCCTGCTGCTGATCCTGTCCCTGTTCGTTCTCCTGTTCCTGCTCTTGCTGTTCCTGCTGCTCCTGTTGCTGCTGCTCAAGCAGGGCCTGGACTATTTCGCGGTTGAGCTGTGCATCGGTGTGATCCGGCTGCTGGTCAAGCACCTGATCATAGGCAGCGAGCGCTTCCTCGAAACGCTGCATGCGGGCCAGGGTATTCCCTTTGTTGTACGTCGCATCAGGCCCTTCGAGCTGGTTCAGTTCAGCCAGGGCTGCCTCGTAATTGCCATTACGGTAGTGGGAGGCGGCCCGCCAGTCGGTATCTTCAAAAAGGTTGGCGGCATTTTCGAATTCCTGATTATCGAAAGCGGTAATGCCCTGCTGGTCCTTGTTGGACCATAAATCCTGCCAGCTGAGGGCATAGGCCTGTTTCTGAGGGTTGATCAGCACCAGCAGGCAAAGGCTGAGCAGCCAGCCGCGACGGAAGGCAAACGCAGACAGTGGCAGGACCAGCAGCAATAGCCAGGGGCCGGCTTCCAGCCAGGTATCAAATTCCTGTTCGACGTCCCTGAGGTTCTGGTTTTCCTCAAAGAAACCCTGATCCAGCAGAAAATCGATGTCCTGATCGGTGAGTACAGCGTCGGTATAGCGACCACCGACATCACTGGCCAGTTCTTCCAGCAGCGCGCGGTTCAGCTGGGGAATCACAATGGAATCATTCTGGTCGCGCAGGAAGCCTTCTGCCGTCGGTATCGGCGCGCCTTCCTCAGTGCCGACACCCAGAATCAGTAGTCGGTGCTGGGTACTGTTGATGAGTCCACTGATGGCGGTAATGTCCGCGCGGTTAATCCCATCGGTTATCAGCATGATATTGGCATCACTGATCTGGGCGTTGTCTAGCAGGGCGATGGCCTGTTCAATGCCGGATTCAGGTTTGCTGCCCAGAACCGGCATGATGTTCGGATCCAGCGCAGGAATCATGTTGCTGATGGTGGCAATGTCATCAGTCAGCGGCGTGACGGTATGGGCAGAACCGGCGTAGACCACCAGGGCGGTCTGACCTTCCTCTTCGCGGCTATTGAGCAGATCCACCAGTTTGCGCTGCGCCCTGACCAGGCGACTGGGGTTAAGGTCGGTTGAATACATGGACAGGGAAAGATCCTGAACGATGACCAGGGCATCTTCACGTTCCTGTACCGGTGAGGGAATCTGCTGCCAGGCAGGCCCCGCCAGGGCAATGGTGGAAAGTACCCAGATGCTCAGGAGACCATAAAGTGGCAGAAACTGGCGGGAGCGGGCATTCTTTTCCAGCAGATAGGGGAGCAGGCTTTTATCAATGGCACGCTGCCAGCTGGAATGGCTGCTGTGCAGAAATCCCAGCGTAGCGACCAGGAGCAGGGCAGGAATCAGCCCCAGCAGAAACAGAGGTCGCAGGAAATGGAAGTTCTCAATGAAGTTACTCAGCACATCCATTACTAATTACCGTTTACAGGTGATATGGGGGCATCATCCTGTTTTTTCCAGAGGCTCCAGAAGGGCATTCGGGAGAAGGCTATCAGGAAACTCAGTAACAGGGCAGCTCCCAGTGGCCAGTAGAACAGGGCAATGGTCGGACGGAAGGTTTCGTCTTCCTGTTCAACAGGCTCCAGTTCATCTAAGACCGCATAAATCTCTTCAAGTTCGCTGAGATCGCGTGCGCGGAAGTAGCGCCCCCCCGAATTGACCGCTATCTGGGTCAGGGTTTCCTCATCAAGGTCAGCGGAGGGGCTGACTGCCCGGGTGTTGAATACGGAGGTGCGGGGAGAGCTTTCAGCGCCAATCCCTATGGTATAGATGCGGATGCCTTCCCGGGCTGCCAGATCACCGGCCTGCAGGGGGGAGACCTGGCCGGAGTTGTTGACCCCGTCAGTCAGCAGAATCAGGATGCGGCTGGCCTCGGGGCGCTCACGCAAATGTCTGACGCCGAGACCGATGGCGTCACCAATGGCCGTAGCGTTTTCTTCAATGATGCCTATCTGGGCTTCTTCCAGCAGGATACCCACGGTTTCCCGGTCAAAGGTCAGCGGGGCCTGGGTATAGGCGCGGGCAGCAAAAAGAATCAGTCCCAGACGGTCACCACTGCGGCGTTCAACAAAATCACCGACAACGGATTTCACGACTTCAAGGCGGGTCGCATTGCGGCCCTGCAGCTGGATATCCTGGGCCTCCATGCTGCCTGAAATGTCCACGGCCAGCATCAGGTCACGTCCGGTGGTGGGTAACTGTACCGGCTCTCCCACGTACTGGGGCCG
>CAZKJY010000160.1:0-5309 GCA_964553165.1 uncultured Enterobacteriaceae bacterium | reverse complement strand
TGTCATTGCGAGATTCCTGTACCAGGTGCCCGGCCTGGTAAAGACATACCAGTCAGCCAGGAGTCGTTAATCCCAAACCGGCTCAGACCGCAGCATAAAAGCAGCATAAAAAAGGCCACGACTTGTGGCCTTTTTTTATGCAGGTTAATGCCATGCTGTTTTAATCTGGCAGGGCAAACACAAACAGCAGGTTGGCATCGGTTGCGCCGGCATACAGTGAGCGTCCGGTACTGATGGCAAGATACTGTTTGCCGTTGACCATGAAGGTGGTGGGGTAGCCACTGACGGTCGAGCCGACATTGACTTCCCACAGGACTTCACCGCTGAGCTGATCAAGCGCCTTCATGCGGCCGTTATTGTCTCCACCAAAAATCAGTCCGCCATCGGTAGACATGAGTGAGAGCATGATGGCGCTCTGTTCATGCTCCCAGAGCACTTCACCGGTTTCTGCAGAGATGGCTGTTACCGTATTGGGCGGTAATGACCCATCGGGCAGGGCGACAATGCTGCCATAGCCGGCAATGCCATAAAGATTGTCCAGACTCTGTTCGGTCATGATGGAAGTGGTTTCGCTGCAGGTATGCTGCAGGCCGTAATACATGGTGTTGGTGGTCGGGCTGTAAGTCCCTGATGGCCAGTTACGGCTGACCCCTCCACAGGTATAGACTTCCTGACCGACTTCAGTAAACAGGACCTCGGGATTCAGGGTAACCTGCCCTGTGCTGCCGTCGATTTCCTGAATCAGATTCTGATACACCACGGGGGTGGACCAGAGGAACTCGCCGGTTTCACGATCGAGTGTATAGACCAGACCAGGTTTACCGGGGATGCCGGTCAGCACCTTGCGCTCTTCCCCCGGACGAATGTTGGGATTTATCCATTCCACGGCGTCTGCATCCGGGGCGACAACCGTATCGACCAGCAACCGCTCAAACGGGAAGTCATAGTCCCAGTGATCGACCATGTGCTGGTAATACCAGACAATCTCACCGGTACTGGCATCCAGTGCCAGGGTGGAGTTGTGATAGAGATACTGCTTGTCATTGCCTTCGAGAATGAACTTCGGTGCAGGGGAAGTCACCGAGGTGCCAAAGTAGACCAGGTTCAGTTCCGGATCAAAGGATGGCACCAGCCAGGTGCCGACGTGCCAGCGCTGATCACCGGTCATTTCTCCCCAGCTTTCGCCATTGGGTTCGCCAGGCATGGCAATGGTTCTGGTGCGCCAGACTTCTTCACCGGTGCGGGCATCGTGCGCGGTCATGACACAGGCATCAGGCCCCCCCTCCGGTTCACAGCCGCGTCCGGAAATGGCCAGGCCATTGGCGATGATCGGACCGGAAGTTTGCTGGGCTCCCCGATGGTAATCAAGTATCTGGGTTTCCCAGACCAGTTCGCCGGTGCGTGCATTGAGCGCATAGATATAGTCGTCGGCACTGGTGTCGATAATAAGATCTTCGTAAATGGCCAGATTGCGGTTGATGTCTGGGACCGGGAAATAATCACGTAAATCACGCGGCAGGCGTCGACGGTATTCCCAGATCAGATCGCCACTCTGGATATCGATGGCCTGGACCACATCCATGGGATTGGGAAAAAACATGATGCCGTCATGGACCAGGGCGGTGCCTTCCTGAATACCTTCATCCAGTCCACGTGCCCAGACCATGCGCAGCTGGTCAACGTTATCCCGGTTGATCTGATCAAGCGGGCTGTGGCCCCAACTGTTCAGGGTACGGCGCCAGCTCAGCCAGTCTGAGGGGTCCGGATTCTGGATCATTTCGTCAGTAACCGGCGTGAACTCTTCCAGCATGCCATTGATGCGTTCCACTTGGGCTGCCATGGCTTCAGCGGCCTGGCTGCCCACTGGCAGCAGCAGTCCCGTTAGCAGCAGGCAGGACGCCATGATAGATTGTCGTGATGATTGAAGTCTGGACAGGTGCATGTCGATCCCCTTGCAAAGAGTGAGTGAGTTTTGCTGAATTACCGAGCTTGACCCCGGATGATAGCGTTTGCCTCTTGGCCCGGTAAAGACAAGCCGTAGAACGCAGTGTTTTGAGGTATAAAAAAGGCCACTGAAGTGGCCTTTTTTATTTTCATGCTTCCTGTTCAGAGTCTAGGGCAGTGCGAAGACAAACAGGAGATTGGCATCCGTGGCACCGGCGTAGAGTGAGCGGCCCGTGCTGAAGGCAAGATACTGTTTTCCGTTGACCATGAAGGTGGTTGGATAGCCGCTGACAGTCGAACCGACGTTGACTTCCCAGAGGAGTTCGCCAGTGCGTTGATCCAGCGCCTTCATGCGGCCATTGTTGTCACCCCCGAAAATCAGTCCACCGTCTGTCGACATCAGGGACATCATCACAGCCTCCTGTTCATAGTTCCACAGGATTTCACCGGTTTCCACGGAAATGGCGGCGACACTGTTTGGCGGATAGGGCTGGCCGTCCGGCCGGGGCGCATTGAGTGTCTGCACGCGACCATAGAGATTGTTCAAATCCGGCGCTGTCAGTGTTGAAGTCACCGTTTCACAGGTATGCTGCAGGGAGTAATACATGGCGTTGGTGCTGGGGCTATAGGTGCCAGAGGGCCAGCCACGGCTGATGCCGCCACAGGTCAGCACTTCCTGGCCGACTTCGGTGAACAGGGTTTCCGGATTCAGGGTGACTGCTCCCGTGTTCACATCAATATCCTGTACCAGGTTCTGGTAGACTACGGGGGTGGCCCAGAGGAATTCACCGCTTTCCCTGTCGAGGGTATAGACCAGACCGGGTTTGCCGGGAATGCCGGTCAGGATTTTATATTCCCGGTTCGGGTCGATATTCGGGTTTATCCATTCAACACTGTCTGCATCGGGAGCGACCCGGGTATCCACCAGCAGTCGCTCAAAGGGGAAGTCATAGTCCCAGTGATCGACCATGTGCTGGTAGAACCAGACAATCTCGCCCGTGTCGGCATCCAGTGCCAGGGTGGAATTATGATAGAGATACTGCAGGTCATTGCCTTCCATGGTGTATTTCGGAGCCGGTGAGGTCACGGAAGTGCCGAAATAGACCAGATTCAGCTCAGGGTCATAGGAGGGAACCAGCCAGGTACCGACATGCCAGCGTTCTTCAGCGGCCATGTTCCCCCAGCTTTCGCCATTGGGTTCGCCCGGCAAAGCAATGGTGCTGGTGCGCCAGACTTCTTCACCGGTACGGGCATTGTGGGCAACCATGACACAGGCATCCGGGCTGCCTTCAGGTTCGCAGCCGCGTCCGGAAATGGCCAGGCCATTGGCAATAATCGGACCGGAAGTCTGCTGGGCGCCACGCTGGTATTCCATAATCTGGGTTTCCCAGACCAGTTCACCGGTACGGGCATTGATGGCGTAAATATAGTCATCTGCACTGGTGTCAATGATCAGGTCTTCATAGATGGCCAGATTACGATTGATATCGGGGACAGGGAAATAATCACGTAAATCACGCGGCAGGCGTCGACGGTATTCCCAGATCAGGTCACCGCTTTCGATATCAATGGCATGAATCACGTCCATGGGATTGGGGAAAAACATGACGCCATCATGGACCAGTGCGGTCCCTTCCTGAATACCGGCATCCAGGCCACGGGTCCACACCATGCGTAACTGATCCACATTATCCCGGTTGATCTGGGTAAGCGGACTGTGTCCCCAGGCGTTCAGGGTACGGCGCCAGGTCAGCCAGTCGGCCGGATCAGGATTCTGGATCATCTCATCGGTAACGGGTGTAAAGTCTTCCAGCATCTGATTGATGCGTACCACCTGGTCGGCCATGGCTTCTGCTGCCTGAGAAGACAGGGGAGCCATCAGGCTTAACAGCAGCATCTGCGATGCCAGCAGGGCTTTGCCAGGACGGGTTTTGGTTTTGGTTGAGCGCATAAGTATCCCCTTGGAGTGCTTTGGAGTGTTGTTCTTTGAAATTTTGTGCCTAGTGTAATCTAAATTGCCAGAGATAATAGCCTTTGCCTGACACGGGTTCAAACAACTGTCTGTTCCGGACTGGCCTGAACTCTCTGGCTGAGAGCCTGTTTCCAGGCAGCAGGATCATGGTAATAGACATGGTGACTGACAATGTCACTGTGACCCCTGCTGTTGAGTAAAAATGTCGGGAAGCCCTGCGCTCCGCTTGCCTGCATGAGTCGGCGCGTGCTGTTGATATGCGCATTGACCTGCTCCTCATTTAGGGCATTGAAGGCCGTGGAAAATGCGCTTTCATCCATGCCGCACTCAGTGGCCAGTGCCTGCAGAGTCCCAGTGCGGGTAACGGGCCGGCCATCAATGAAATGTGCCCTGATCAGCGCCTCATAGTAGTCAAGCGGATCGGCATTGATGGCAGCGGCCGCCAGGATGCCCCGAATCGGCGGGGTCGAATCAAGCATGGCCTGGCCGGAATCCATCAGTCGCATAAAGCCGTCGCCGACATCCTGCCCCGTCAACTGGCTGATGCGCTCATGGTGCCCCAGTATAAACTGCCGCATTCCGGGGTCGAGCGGTCGCCGGTTTTCTCCGGAAAACAGACCGCCACAATACAGCTCTATGCTGAGCCCCGGAATTTCCCGGCTGGCTGTCAGCAGGGGGTTGGCACCAAAGCACCAGCCACAAAGCGGATCAGCGATCAAAATCAGTTTAGTGCTCATGTTTTTTTCTCCCTGCCGATAATTTTGGCCAGATACTGACCAGTATGGGACTGTGCCTGTCGGGCGACCGCTTCCGGTGTCCCGGTGGCAATGATTCTGCCGCCGCCATCACCTCCTTCAGGGCCAAGATCGACAATCCAGTCTGCCGTCTTAATTACATCAAGGTTGTGTTCGATGACCACAATGGTATTGCCATCATCGCGCAGGCGATGCAGAACAGCCAGCAACTGTTTGATGTCATGAAAATGCAGACCCGTGGTGGGCTCATCCAGAATATAGAGGGTCTGACCGGTATCCCGTTTGGAAAGCTCACGCGACAGTTTGACACGCTGGGCCTCACCCCCGGACAGCGTGGTAGCAGCCTGACCCAGTCGGATGTAGGCAAGACCGACTTCAATCAGGGTCTGCAGCTTGCGGGCGATGACCGGGACCGGTTCAAAAAATTCACGGGCGTCTTCGACCGTCATATCCAGCACTTCATAGATATTCTTACCCTTGTATTTCACTTCCAGGGTCTCACGGTTATAGCGTTTGCTCTTGCAGACATCACAGGCAACATAGACATCGGGTAAAAAATGCATTTCAACCTTGACGACGCCGTCTCCCTGGCAGGCTTCGCAGCGGCCACCTTTAACATTAAAGGAGAAGCGGCCTGG
>CAZKJY010000159.1:0-5311 GCA_964553165.1 uncultured Enterobacteriaceae bacterium | reverse complement strand
AACTCGGTATTAAAACGGTCGCCGCCCACTCCACGGCGGACAAGGATCTCATGCATGTCAGACTGGCTGATGAATCCGTCTGTATCGGTCCGCCAAAATCTGCTGACAGTTATCTGAATGTCCCGGCACTCATCAGTGCCATGGAGCTGACCGATGCCGATGCCGTGCATCCAGGTTATGGTTTTCTGTCGGAAAATGCAGACTTTGCCGAACAGGTTGAAAAATGCGGTTTCATTTTCATCGGCCCAAGGGCGGAAACCATTCGTGCCATGGGTGACAAGGTGTCGGCCATTGAGGTGATGATCAAGGCCGGCGTGCCGACTGTGCCTGGATCCAATGGCCCGCTCACGGATGATACCGAGCGTACCCTAAAAATTGCCCGTGAGATTGGCTATCCGGTCATGATCAAGGCGGCAGCCGGAGGTGGCGGTCGCGGGATGCGTGTCGTACACAATGAAGGTTCCCTGCTCAAATCAATTTCCATTACCCAGAATGAAGCCGGCTCTTTCTTTGGTGACAGTACGGTTTACCTGGAAAAATTTCTGGGCAATCCCCGCCATGTTGAAATCCAGGTTATTGGTGATGGTAATGGTGATGCAGTCAGCCTGGGTGACAGAGACTGCTCCATGCAGCGACGTCACCAGAAAGTTGTCGAAGAAGCACCCGCCCCGGGTATCAGCGAAAAAGCGCGCCAGCAAATCATGGATGCCTGTGTGCAGGCCTGTAAGCAGATGAAATATCGCGGCGCAGGCACCCTGGAATTTCTCTACGAGGATGGCAAGTTCTATTTTATTGAAATGAATACCCGGGTTCAGGTTGAACATCCGGTGACTGAACAGATCACCGGCATTGACATCGTCAAGGAGCAGTTACGTGTCGCTGCCGGCCTTGGCCTTTCTGTCAGACAGGAAGACATCAAACTGCGGGGACATGCCATCGAATGCCGAATCAATGCTGAGGATCCGGCCAGCTTCCTGCCCAGTCCTGGCAGGGTAAACATGTTTCATGCTCCCGGTGGCAATGGCATACGTGTCGATTCACACATGTACAGCGGCTACAGCGTACCACCTCATTACGATTCCCTGATCGCCAAACTGATCGCCTTTGGCGCGACGCGCGATGAAGCTCTGGCAAGAATGAGCAACGCCCTGGAAGAGATGCATGTCGACGGCATCAAAACCAATATTTCACTGCATCAGGACATTATGCGTGATACCGCCTTTCGAGCCGGGGGGGTCAATATTCACTACCTGGAAGAAAAGCTCAAACTCTAAAACCGGAGCACCGTGATCCTGTTATGGCTTGGCTTCAATTACAGTTGAGAACAAGCCCTGAACACGCCCAGGAACTAGAGGAATATCTTTCCACCCATGGTGCCCTGGCAATCACCTTGCTGGATGCAGCGGATCAGCCTGTGCTTGAGCCGGAACGGGGTGAAACACCACTCTGGGATGACATGCATATCAAGGCCCTTTTTTCGGCCGAAACGGATCCCAGGCAGCTGATCGAACAACTCCGTGGGTCCTACCTGCCCAAAGCCTTCCCACCCGTAAATATCGAATTGCTCGAAGACCAGGTTTGGGAGCGCGCCTGGATGACTGACTTCAAGCCGATCATTTTCAGTCAGCGTCTGCGTATTTATCCCAGCTGGTCTGATATTCCTGAGCAGGATGGCGTCATCATGAAACTTGATCCTGGTCTGGCTTTTGGCACCGGCACCCATCCCACCACCGCACTGTGTCTGGAATGGCTGGATCAGCAGGATCTGCGACAAAAATCGCTTGTGGACTATGGTTGCGGCTCTGGCATTCTGGGCATAGCGGCTCTGCTGCTTGGTGCAGCGAAAGTCTATGGCGTAGACAATGATCCCCAGGCTCTGCTGGCGACCCAGGATAACTGTGAAAAAAACCGGATTGAGCCATCGAAGTTTCCAGTCCTGTTGCCCACAGATTTTGTCCGTCAGATAAAGCAGGCCCGGATAGCTCAGCAGGACATGGTGCTGGCCAATATCCTGGCCGGCCCACTGATCAGCCTCGCTGACTACCTGAGTGCGCTGGTCAAACCGGGCGGCAGGATTCTTCTCTCGGGCATCCTGGCAGAACAGGCTGATGCCATCATGCAGGCCTACCGGGATTACTTTGATCTGGAAGCACCCATGACCAAGGATGGCTGGGTTAGAATATGCGGACAACGTCTCGACTGACTGGCAATATGAGTTTTATTACAAGCTGCCCTCACTGCGAAACCTCCTTCAAGACCACGGAATCCCAGATACAGAAGGCCCAGGGTATCGTGCGCTGTGGTTTCTGTCTGGGGACATTCTCTGCTCTGGAACATCAGCTCTATCTGGATGATGAAATTGACCTGGGTGAGCTGGATTTAAACCAGGCCCCAGCCGACAGCGAGTTTAGTGAATTTCTGCATGAGGAAACGACGGCAGACCCGGGCACTATAAGTGCCGAGGACGAAATGGAGGCGGCAGACCATCAAGTGGGCGAATACAGTGCCCGGATCCCGACCCTGGCTGCTGCCAACGAGGTATTTGAAGAGATTGATGAACAGGACGTTAATGAAGAATGGACTGATGAAGAGTTGGCGTTATCCAGCGACTCTGACTCTGCACACAGCACAGAGGGTGTAACAGAAGAGACCGGAGAAGAAGAGACAACCTGGTCCGGACTGGCAGATGAGACTGACGATGGCACTGCCGAGCTTATCCGTGACGATGAGTCTGACGATGGCAATGGTTATGACGCGTTATCCGAGACAGTTACGGCAGCAGAGACTGTGGACAGTAACTCTGGCGGCACGACTTCAGCAGCTTGGAAAAACAATGATGAGGACACTGACAAGTATCCAACAGCAGCGCATGAAGAAGCAGAAGATACGGCGGACACAGAAGACATTGAAGCCATCGGGTCAGCCTTTGTGGATGACAGGGCGCAGGAAGATTTTGGCGGCACGGACCACGCCGATAGGCTTGAAGACGATGAGCCAGAGGATGAGGAAGCTGAAACTCTGTACACGACGGAGCCTGCGGAGAGTGACAGTGAAGAGGAGTATTCCCTGCTGGATAGTCCACCCCCGCCTGATCCCCTGCCGGCCTCTCCTTCGCTTAGATCAACAGCCCGGCAGAAACACGAACTGCAGATTCTGGCTTCACTGTATGATGATTCCCCGCTGGAAAGACTGGATGATGACAACCTGGATTCTCTTGCTGATGAGCCCATTGCCATCCACCAGCACAGACAGCGGTCCAGACTGGTAACATCCCTGCTGATTACAGCTAACGCCTTCCTGCTATTTGGTCTCGGCGCGCAATTCCTCTGGCAACATATTGACCGGCTGCTGCTGGACGAACGTTTCAGACCACTCACTGCACCACTGTGTCAGACTGTCACCTGCCCAGAGGTTACGCAATTTGACATAAACCAGTTCCGAACTGAAGAGCTGATTGTGAATGCCCATCCGCAAATAGAAAACGCCCTGCAGATCGATTTTATTTTTCGAAATAATGCTGAATATCCCCAGGCTTTTCCGCGCGTGGAGCTGAACTTTACCGACATTAACAGACGCCTGCTGGCAAACCGTCTGTTCGAACCCGAGGAATACCTTGATCCGGAGTTGCAGCAATTTGACCTGCTGCCGGCAGGCGCTTCGGTACAGATCAAACTGGAAATAGCCGACCCCGGCCCTGCTGCCATTAATTACACGCTTGCCCTGCGATCCCCTGCCCAACCCTAAGCTTACAGGCCCTGGCAATTTTTAGTAGAATGCGCGATTCCTCATCTCGATTGGCATGACAGGCAGTTGCTGAAGTGATTCAAATAGGGCCCTATACACTGGATTCACAAGTCGTCCTTGCCCCGATGGCGGGCGTGACCGACCAGCCCTTTCGACGCCTTTGCCGTCAACAGGGTGCAGCACTGACCCCCTCTGAAATGCTCAGCAGTGATCTGAGTTTGTGGCACAGCGAAAAAAGCAGATTACGCCGCATGCATGCTGATGATCAGGGCCCAAGAGTGGTTCAGATAGCCGGTTCCGATCCGGAACAGATGGCCCAGGCAGCTAGACTCAATGTCCTGCAGGGTGCCCAGATCATTGACATCAATATGGGCTGTCCAGCCAAAAAAGTGTTGAAGCGGGCTGCCGGCTCTGCCCTGCTCAATGATGAAAAACTGGTCAGGGAAATCCTGCAGGCTGTGGTGACTGCCGTCGAGGTTCCCGTGACGCTGAAAATCCGCACTGGCTGGAGTCCGGAGCAGCGCAACGGCCTTCGCATTGCCTGCATTGCTGAAGAGTCCGGTATTCAATCCCTGGCCGTGCACGGTCGCACCCGCGCCTGCATGTTCAAGGGAGACGTCGAATACGACACCATAGCTGCCATCAAGGAAAATCTCAGCATCCCGGTTTTTGCCAATGGCGATATCGACAGCCCCGACAAAGCCCGACAGGTGCTTCTGCATACCGGCGCAGACGGCGTCATGATCGGCCGCGCCGCTCAGGGCAATCCCTGGTTATTCCGGCAGATTGATCACTATCTGCGCCATCAGACTCTCCTGCCGACGCCGACGCTGAGTGAACAGCTCTGTCTTATCCTCACGCATTTGCAGGGACTTTATGAATTGTACGGCGAGTACAAAGGGACACTGATTGCCCGCAAACATATAGGCTGGTATTGTCGACACTGGCCTGACTCCAAGGAGTTCAGAACCCGTTTCAACCAGCTCGATAAACCGGAAATGCAGTTAAAAAGTATCCGTAAACACTTCCAGACCCTGATGTCACAAGATGAGCATCAGCAAACCGAAAGCCGGAACATCGCCGCATGAGTGATGACAAACCGCAAACACTCAAGCAGTGTGTCAACGAAGCACTGGAAGATTACCTGAAGCAGGTCGATCAGGAACATATCAGCGATCTCTACAACATGGTCCTGGCCGAAGTGGAAGCCCCAATGCTGGCCGTGGTGATGAAACATGCCCGCAGTAACCAGAGCAAGGCGGCTACCATGCTGGGACTGAACCGCGGGACTTTGCGCAAGAAATTACGTCAATACCGACTGCTCGATTAACCTCCACCAAAGGAAACACAATACTCATGACAGACACCCGTTCCCTGCCTGTGAAGCGCGCTTTATTAAGTGTCTCTGATAAAACCGGCATCAAGGAATTTGCTGCCGCACTGGCTGAAAGCAACATTGAACTCCTCTCTACAGGCGGAACCTACAAACTGCTCACTGAGGCCGGCATCCCGGTCACGGAGATCGCCGAATATACGGGCTTCCCCGAAATGATGGACGGACGCGTCA
>CAZKJY010000158.1:0-5328 GCA_964553165.1 uncultured Enterobacteriaceae bacterium | reverse complement strand
TTTAAAAATACCTGAACCAGCCCGTTGTTTAGCTTGCTTTTCAATAGCGCTGGTTGCATCATCAGGAGGGCTTATACTGACGAGGGCTATACAATGAAAACACTTTTAAGCCTGTCCTTGAGTATTATTCTACTTCTGCCGATGGGTGCTTCAGCGCAGTCCATGCGAGTATTTGGTGGCGACCAGTATGCCCGGCAATGTCAGCTAAATGTTGAAATTGCCAACAACCTCGGCTCCGGGTCGAGAAATTTCCTTGAGCCCTGTGATTTTGTGCTGCGAAATGTCGCTGAACTGAGTCAGGCAGACCGTGCTGCAACCCTGAACAACCGTGCGGTTCTGAAATATCTGATCCAGGATTTCGAAGGGGCATTCAATGACTTTGATTCGGCATCCCGACTCCTGCCGGATAATCCGGTCATTATTGCTAACCGGGGCAATGCCTATTATTACACGGGGCAGTTACCTTTGGCCCTGGAAGACTACAGTGATGCACTGGAGCTGGGGATTGGCAGACCACATGCTGTGTACAGCAATATGGGCATTGTCTATGAGCAAATGGGGAATTTGCGCGAAGCGGAGATTTCCTATCAGACAGCCCTGGACCTGATGCCAGGCTGGGACAAGGCAGAGATGTTGCTGGAAAACGTGCGTCAGAGGATGCAAGAACCCCGGCAGCCAGATGAGTAGCTAACTGTTCAGGCAGCAGGTATTTGAGCCGCAAGCAGCATTCAATTTTTGCCGTTCATGGAATCGACAGAATATTGCATCGCAGCGCCCGTGGAAGTGTTAATCTCTGAGCTGGCAATAAAGGCGGGATATGAGTACCAGTTGTCGGTAAAATTACACAAGACAAAAGAGCCGGTATCGAGACCGGCTTTTTTTTGCCTGTGATTCACCAGTCTGGAAGATCGGTTGTGACAAAAACGGCCATCGTCGGTTAACAGTACGTCGTGCTTGTCTTACAATGCAGGGGATCTATTCCCTGCAACTGGATAAACCATGAGTACCTATCTCGTTTTAACAGTCATTGGTGATGATAAACCCGGCCTGGTCGAGTCTTTGTCTGCGGTAATTGCCCAGCATCAGGGCAACTGGCTGGAAAGCAGCATGGCCCAGCTCGCGGGTAAATTTGCGGGTCTTCTTAAGGTCAGTGTCGACGATCAATATGCTGAACAATTGATTTCGGCTCTCAGGAGTCTGGACAAAGATTTAAAACTGGTCATTGAAAAAGTACAGTCAGGGATAGAGAGTCCTGCTGTGAATACAGTGCTACTAAGCCTGGTGGGTAATGACCATCCCGGTATTATCCGCGAAATTTCCCACGTCCTCGCGAGAAGGAACGTCAATGTCGAACATCTAGTCAGTGAATGTATCCCAGCACCTATGTCCGGTGACATGCTTTTCAAAGCCAGGATAAAACTCAGCGTCCCTGAGGGCCTGGATTTACTCAGATTACAGTCCGATCTGGAAAAACTGGCAGACGATCTCATCGTCGAGATTCAGTTTACTCAGGACTAAACTGGCGAGGTGCCTGCAACACCCACCGGAATCAGAGGTTTTTGTTAATTTCAATTTCCAGCTTGTTCGAACCCAGCTGTTTCTGGCATTGCGGCTTACTGGCAGGCCATGCACCGATCAGGGAACTGATCAGGGCTGCTGCAAACGGAACACTCTGCACCAGTAGCAGACCTATCCATAACACATAATCCGGTGAGTAAATGAAAGGCATGCTCAACAGGATTGAAATGATCAGCGCATAACAAAGCAGTATCAGAATCTCCTCAAAAGCCGATGCGATGGCAAGCGAAAGTACATGCGGGTTTGCCAGCTTCGGTGTGCGGATAAAGGGCTGATTGCCCGTAAAAAGTCCTGCCAGCATGGCCTTGCCGATGGTATATGACAGCGACAGACCGGCTATGCCGGCAGCAAGTGTCTGGCTGATCCCCGAGTCAAGCCTGGCGATGTAAAGGTGCATCAGCTTGGTCAGGTTAAAAACAAAGAACACAATCGGGAATATCGAAAAGGCCAGGTGCGGAACTTCAAAATGTTCCGGGGCAATGATCATGCCCAGGCTCCAGAACAGACTGAGGATACTAAAAAACAGATTGGCGCTCTGGGCCAGCCAGGGTAACCAGCCGGCGATAAAATGATAGCGCTGCCCGGGACTCAATCGACAGTTTTTGCCAAACAGCAGTTCTCGCCAGTTTCTTTTCAGTATCTGCATGGCTCCGTAAGCCCAGCGATATCGCTGCTTCTTGTAGTCGAGGAAGGTATCCGGCGTCAGCCCCCGACCATAACTCTGTGGTGTATATCGTGCCTCATAGCCATGTTGAAAAATGCGTAAGCCCAGTTCGGCGTCTTCGGTAATGCACCAGTGAGCCCAGCCACCAATTTCTTCCAGTACCTGGCGTCTGATCATGGTCATGGTGCCATGTTGAATAATGGCGTTACGTTCATTGCGGGTGATCATGCCAATCTTGAAAAAGCCCTGATACTCGGCATTACACATGCTTTTGAATGCATTCTGCTGGTGGTCACGATAATCCTGAGGAGCCTGCACGATAGCAACATTGCTTTCGCAAAAAGCAGGAACCAGGTCATCCAGCCAGCGGGGATCCACCAGATAGTCACTGTCAATGACCGCAATAATTTCAGCATGCTTGCTGCTGTTCTCCAGGGCAAAATTAAGCGCTCCGGCTTTAAAACCAGACAAAGGGTTCTGGTGATGGAAATGAAATCGCTCGCCAAGTATTTCACAGTGCTGTGCCACTGGCTGCCAACAAGCCTCATCCTCGGTATTGTTGTCGACAACTATCACCTCATAATTGTCGTAGTCGAGATTCGCCAGGGCATTCAGGGTCTGGATCATCATGGCGGGCGGTTCGTTATAGGCAGGCACATGAATGGAGACCAATGGCCTGTAGTCCCCGGTTTGCAGGGCTTGTGTGTTCAGGGCCCGACGCCGATGACTGAACCAGTGGGCTTCAACCCACTCATGGGATTCTGAAAGAATAAGCAGGCAGATTCCCAGCATCATGGCCAGCAACATGATGCCGGTAACGATGCTGGAAAGAGTCATATAAAGCGTGACATAGTCAGCCAGCAGGAAAATGATCAGGGCAATCAGCCCATGGGTGATCAGACTCAATACGGTTTTACCAGGGCTGGTCAAGGTGTGACTGACCCGTAAAAACGGGCCCAGGATCAGTATGCCAAGAAGCACTGAAAGCAGCACAAACAGTTTCCATGCTGGCGCTTCTTCAATCTGCCCTTCAAAGGCAAACTTGCTCTGGCGATCAACGTCAAAAATTCCCCAGTGCGCACCCACGGCACCCTCATCACGGCGTTTCCAGGGCTGATCAAAAGCTTCCATGAGAAAATACTCAATGTCGCTATGCTGTGCCGCATACGCCAGAAAGGTACGCAAAAACAGGGCCTGATTAGCCGTTGAACTGACAGCAGCATCCCGTGTGCGTCCCTCACTTGGCCAGCCGACCTCGGCAATAATGATCGGGAGATCTGGAAATGCTTCCTGTAGCAGGTTCAGCCGCTCTTTGGTGAAATCGAGTGCCGCTGCAACATCAATTCCCTCCCAGTAAGGTAGGATATGCACCGCGATGAAATCGACATGCTCGGCAAGTTGTGGATACAACAGCCAGGTGCTCCAGGTTTCAGCCGTACTCACCGGCTTGTTGCTGGCAGCCCTGGCCTGGTCGAGAAAGTCTATCAGTTCATCAACAGTCAGGTTTTGTCGCAGCAGGACTTCGTTACCGATCAGTACATGCGAGACATTGGCAAGCTCGCTGAGTTGTACAGCACGGTTTACTTCCTGCAAATTGCTGTAGGGTTCATTATCGAGCCAGGCTCCCAGCATTACCCTGAGATTGTGCCGGGCAGCCAGAGCCGGTATTTCTGCAAACACGCCTGCCGTGCTGTAGGTTCTGATTGCGCCCGTGAGGCCAGCAAGCAGTTCAAGGTCGCTTTCGATTTCGCGGATGTCGGGTTGTGGCCCACTGAGATTATCCTGACCCTTTTGATAGGGAGAATAGGCGAGTCCAGAAACCTGTGCTGGCCAGGCGGGAGCGTCAAAGGTTCGATTAATGAAAGCCCAGCAAAGGAATGTGAGCGCCGCACACAAACCCAAAACCAACACACTGGAAGTATCCTGATGTCTCATCATTATCGGGAAAAGACACCAAGCAGGAGAGCCGGAATTTCGTGCATGCTACTGATAGCGTGGGCTTGAGGGATGACCCCCTCCCTGAACCCCAGGGCGAGCAACGCATCCATGATGTCATCATTTCTGGACACAATATGTATCGGAACGTCCCAGCGTGCTTCCAGTCCGCTGACCGAGGCAGCCGGTTGATGATCGCCCAGGATGACCCAGATATAGTTTTCATCCGCCGTATTTTTCAGATAACCACTGAGATAGGAAAAGGTATATTTCAGGGTCCCTGTGTAGGACGGGCCCAGATTGGTCCATTCGGGCAGCAAGGATAATGATTGCTCAAGGGAGGCCTGCTCAAAAGGCTGGTCAGTATCAAGTCTATCCCAGTCAGCCTGATAAGGTGGCGTCGGCCTGAAGGGCATATGCGGGGTAATGGCAGTAAAAAACAGGAACAGAGGCTCTCGTGAGGTGGACATTAACTCCAGCTGACGGAGTCGGTGCAGAGAAAATTGATCGGGTATTCTCCACCAGCCGAATTCAGGACCGCGATAATCGATTTCCTTTTCGCCATAGATATCATCAAAACCGTAAAAAGCCCCTTCCGGCCAGTCTGTACGCAGGCCGGGCATCAATGCCACCGAGCGATAACCCTGTGCCCGGAATTTATCAGTCAGGGTAGGGCGACTCTGGGTTACCAGCAGATTGTAGCTTGATAGATGGTTGATATTCAGGCCGGTCATGAAACTGGCGTGTGACAACCAGGAGTTTCCACCGAAGGTTGGCGACTGGATAAAAGCTGAGACGGTCCGGCGTCCGCTTAGTGCTGCACTGGCGGCAAAATTCTCCAGCGCAGGACTGATGTCCTCGGCAAAGGAGGCATTGTCAAAGGCAGCTGCCCCGTAGGATTCAATAAAGGTTACAAACACATCACTGCCTTCAAGCCGGGCCAGATTGAACTCTCCCAGGGGGTCGCCAGGGGGCAGGACTGTGCTGGCTTCATTTGCCATCACAGAATTAATGAATTGCACCTGACTCCAGTAGGTTTTGGTCAGTGGCAGTGAAAAATATTTGAGGGTATGAATGGGTTGATTCACATGCCCCATAAAATAGGCAATGGTCAAAATCGACATGATACCGGTCAGATAATGGCGTTCCAT
>CAZKJY010000157.1:0-5358 GCA_964553165.1 uncultured Enterobacteriaceae bacterium | reverse complement strand
AGACTGGTTTCGAAAAAATAACGGTCATCCAGTTTTTCGATTGGGATGTTTTCCATGACTTTTCTGTGTACGGCGATATATCCGTTGGTTGGGTCCATAATGTTCCAGTAACCACAGGACAGCTTGGAGAAAAATGACAAGGCTGAATTACCCAGCAGACGTATGGTCGGCATTTCCTTCAGAGACTCAATACTGTAGAAGCGGTTTCCCTTGCAGTAATCAGCAAAACCCGACTGGATAGGCTGAACAAAGTTTGACATTATTTCTGGCGCCATCTGTCCGTCACTGTCCAGTTTGACGAATATCTTTCCCTTGCCTTCCAGCGCTTTTCTGAAACCGGATTTCATTGCGCCACCGACTCCCTGATTCTGTTCATGCCGAATCACCTGCAGCCTGGAATCGTTAAAGGAGGCTTTGACAAAATCGCCGGTATTTTGTGGACAGCAATCATCGACAACGATAATTTCCGTGACTGTTTCGTCAAGTCTCTTAAGAACATCCAGAACATGATCTCTGGACTTGTAGCATGGAATGATGACGGTAATCATTGCTGGTTCCCGCTAAAATGCTGCAGCACAACTGATGAAAATTCATAGTTGTACAATTCGTCTGGGATCGCTATGCCGGTATAGAAAATATCTCCCTCCTGGACATGGGATCCTGTGCGTCTGGTAACTGCTTCAAAGTAACTGAAGAATTCAAGCGACTGACCCTGACAGAAGGTAATTTTGGCATCCGTCGGAATACTGTCCCAGATGACAAACTGACAGAACAGTGATGTATCGTTACCCGCATGAATATCAACCTGAAATGCCTTTTTCCCATCCACAGCAACAGATTCAAGAATATCCACTGCCCGCTTTCTGTCTATTTCGCTGTCAAACAGTAACTGGCTGTCATTGGTCATCAACTGCTCAAGCCTGAATTCAGGTAAGTGCAATTTTTCAAAAAATGTCTGTGGATTTATCTGCCGGTATAAAGTCTGCCCCATGCTGGCCGTATTTTTTTGTGAGAATGAATTCATGACAACAACGGGCTCATCTTTGATTCTGCTCGAAACCAGTACTTCCATCACTTTATTGATGACTTCAAAGAATCGTTTGTCCCGAGCTGTCAGCCGGTTATCTTCAGGCCAGACATGATGCTGGTAGTGAGCTATTGAATTTAAAAAGACAAGACAAAACTCTGTCCTGCTCCTTTTTCTGATCGCTGAAAACAGGGCAGCATTGACGAGATCAAAATAGGCAAATAAAAAGGCTGTGCTCAATCTGGTCGTAAACAGGGACTTACAGATTACACCGCTTACCCGGAAAAGGGCCGGCAGACTGCCAAGAAGATACAACGTAGTCTGGCCAAGGCTTCTGAGCAGGGGGCCCAGCTTCAAATCCAGATAATTCTTGGCATAGTATCTTGGCAAACTCAAAAACTGATTGAGTTTCTGGGGATAGGCCGGTTCCGTAAATGTCCACGGATCCGGGAAAAAGAAATCACAGTTTACATTGGGGCTGTACTTCGCATTCATGCAGCCCCAGACCCCATAACGAATTCCCTCCGCTGCAACCTGCTCCCAGACCTGGGGCAGGACAAGCTTGTCAGCATCTGCCAGATGCCTGATCTGGTGCTCACGGGCTGGCCTGCCGGTGTGAATGGACACCCATTGCACCCAGGGATCCAATCCGTATCTTTCTTCCTGCTCACAGGCTTTGGTCCTGGCATGTTTAAGTCCCAGTATTTTTTTAAGACCTGGAAGATTAAACCTGTCAGCCGCGGTCTTTAACAGATCGGGATTGAATTCATTCAGTTCAATGATCAACATACACTGAAGCCTGTGCTGTTGTGCTCAGAATGATACCCACCAGTAGTAAAAAGGTGCCGAGCATAAACTGGAAATTGACCTTTTCTCCCAGGAAGAAATACGCAAAAAGGGGCGTGAGAATATAGGCAAGCGCAGTAAACGGATAAATCCTCGACAGAGGTGCCTGGGTAAGCGCCCAGACCCAGATCAGGATTGCCAGCGCATATATGACACAGGCACTCATCAATTTGACTGAACTCAGAACCTGATAGATGTAATTGGGCAGGGTCGTAAACTGCTGAATGCTGTCCGCGCCGAACTTGAACAGCAACTGTCCCAGAGCCATCAGCAAAGCTGTAAAAATTGAGATCAATGCCAGCTTAATTGTCATTTTTATATTCTTTAAGTACTTGAAAACAATAATATAGTACGCACAGGACCATAATCACCATAAAACTTTGAAAGGGAAACGAAAAGCGTGGCAATGATGCCAGAGGTATATGAAAGAGGGTGACATAGGATACAACACCTGCAATCAGTGCAAGCGGTACGCTCAGGATTACCTTTCTCCCAAAGAAAAACAGCAGTGCCAATAACAGAGCGCTTATCACAGTGATTACCTTGAACAGGGGATGCAGCAGTTCCAGTACCCCATAGGAAAACGAAAACAGTCCCGGTAAATTATAAATTGATGACTCTACCGGGTAGATGAAAGGACCGCCCTGACCCTGTACCACACTGAAACTCCATAAGGACAATGGTTTACCGACCAGATACCAGCCCAGATGCTGCATGGGAGCCTGTGAAAACCTGCCAGAGAAACTGTCAAATACTCCCTCCCAGGATTCCAGACTGGGCGTAAAATCAGGATCATCCAGATTCGGATAACCCCTGATTTGCCGGTAGGTGAAATCCGGATAGGATCCGTAAAGTACCACCTGCTTGATGTTGGACTCGTTTAAATCAGCAGCATTTGCTGTCCACAGAGACCAGGGCATCCAGCATAGGAAGGTCACCAGGGAAGCCAGCATAAACTGCTTACTCAAATCCAGACGCCTGCGCGATACCAGAATTGCCAGGAAAGGAAGCAACAGCAGTGTTATTGGTCTGGTCAATGTCGCAATGGCAAGCAGGAGAGCATAGATAACCACAAATCGGTTTTGTCTGGTCTCAATACTTCTAAGCATAAAATAAACTGACAGGGTGAACAGAAAGCCAAACAGGCATTCGGTTAACAGGTATTTGGTCATTATTATCTGGTGCGGATAAATACAGATAATAAAGCCTGCGATGAATGCCAGTGAGAATGGCAACAGCCGTCTGGCAATCAGCACCGTGATGACGGACACCGATGCCCCCATCAATATCTGCAGCTTGAATGCCAGCTCCACCGTGCTGTCGAGATTCCCTGTTATCAGCTGCAACAACGCAAGGAAATAGGGATAACCGGGAACCAGCAGCGAACTTGAATCCAATGGGGCTTCGGTGGCGTAGGAATAGCTGCCTGAACTCACCAGGTTATAGGCCGTCATCAGATATTTTGCTGAATCTGCACGAATAGCTGGCTCTATCATGACTGCCGACAGCTGGTACAGTTGTCCAAGCACGGCACTGAAGATGAAAAGTCCCAGCAGCCAGTACCGTTCACTTTTACTGAGCCTGCCTACTGAAATACCTTTAAGCTGAAAGTTCAATTCATCTCCCTGGACAGGTGTGAACCAGTATTATTCCGAATCTTTGTATATCAGCGTTGTAATCTGTTCGGAAACAAGCCCTATCAGAAAAATTATGATTGATGCTGTAAAAAGTACAGCTCCCATGTTGGTAAAACTGTGAGAGCTCAGGTAGGTATAGAGGTAGTACAGAAAGCCCATTAAAAAGAATGAGAATGAAAAGGGGATAAATATTTTTAAAGGCGAGAAAAGCGTCCCTATCTTGAAAATAATTACAAAGAAACGCACACCATCCCTGAAAATATTGATATGGCTCTTGCCCTGACGTTCAGCAGTTTCAATCGGGATATAGGCAACTGAATAGCCGGCACGGAAAAAGGCCATCGTACAGGTTGTTGGATAGGAAAACCCGTTGGGGAGCAGATAAAGAAACTTCAGAAATTTTTCACGTTTGACTGCACGAAACCCTGAGGTCAGATCCTGAATTTTATGCCCGGATATCCAGCTTGACAGTTTGTTATACACACTATTGGCAATAAGACGGCCAATACTTGCCTGTGACTTGGTGCCTCTGGCCCCCACCACCATATCCATCCCCGACTCCATCTCCTCTAAAAGTCTGCCTACATCCTGGGGCTGATGCTGACCATCTCCATCCATGAATACCACCAGGTCATGACGGGCAGCTCTTGCACCGGTCTTGATGCTGGCGCCATTGCCTTTACTGTACTGGTGGGTGATGACCTGAACTTTATTCTGCTGGCAGATGTCGATGGTGTTATCAGAGGAGCCATCATTGACGACAATGATCTCTGCGGCAGGATACAGTTCACTGAGTGCTGGCAGCAGTCCCGCCAGATTATCCGCTTCATTTTTGGCCGGTATTACGATTGAAAATATTCTGTCCGTCACTGTTGACCCCATCAATTATCCTGACGCTGCTGTCTTGCAAGTAAAGCCTGCGCAAAGGCCTCATCCAGAATTTCCAGCCGGGTTGTTTCTATGCCAAAGGAGGCATCATTGATTCTGTGCAATTCCATGATAAGCTGTTCTGCATCTTCCAGCCTGTTGACCTGTATCTGTAAATCAGCCAGCTCCAGCAGAATACTGACCAGACCGGTATATTCATAGGCCCGATACATTCTTTCAACGCCCGCCTCATAATTTCCGGTATAAAAGTAAGCCTGAGCTTCAAGCCTTTCAAGGTATCCCCTGTATAGATTATTGTTTTGCAGTGACTCATGGGATTTGGCCACGGCAATTATTTCCAGCAGTTTCTCAAGGGGCACCTCCGGGCACTGCTCCAAGCGCTTCCTGCCCAGAATGGCTTCCAGTGAATTGATGGTATACACGCTTACCGGATAGAGTGCCAGCCTTTGTTGAGCCTGATCCAGCAAGGCGCCTACCTCTGTCCCGGTATCACAGCGAAACAGGCTCTCGTGAAAAAATGCACCGGCTTCCCGTGGCATTACCTGCTGGCCGTTTTGAAGATATCGGTATGCTGCTTCCAGATTCCCCTCATTGTAATTCAGGGTGGCAAATTCCATATTTGCGCGCAGTGAGTTTGGGTGTTCCTGAACGGCAATCCGGTATACGAGGTCTGCACTCTGCCACTCCCCTACCCGTGTTGCCGTGAGGAAAGTCCAGAACACCAGGAAAAACGCGCAAAGATATTTCAGCTTTTCGTAATTCGGCACGGAAAACAGGTAATAAACCAGCGCCAGTATCGGACCCACTGCTGCCAGATAATTTCTGTGTTCAAAAATCAGCTCCAGGCTGATGAACGTTGATTCGAGCAGATGTGAGATAACAAACCAGGCAATGGCAAAAGCAAGTACCGGTGGTTTTTTTCGGAGGAAAAAAACCGAAAGCACTGCGAAATCCAATATT